>CBHTTW010000203.1:0-5201 GCA_966096025.1 uncultured Alphaproteobacteria bacterium
GTTGGGAGAATCGCCTGGGTGGCGAACAGATCAACTACGGTGAGGAAAGCGGTGAGACCGATGACGAAGTTGGGCAAGTGAATGCCCATATCGGTGTCCATCAGGGACGGGCGGATGGCATCGGTCATTGCGGCATCCTCGGGGTTGCGGTGCGTGGCGCCCCAGCGGGGCTGGGGGGAGCGGTGTTTGGGGCGCCACGCATCCGCGTCGCCTTTCGCGCCGGGGGGAGCGCGAAGGGTCGGGGGTTACATCATGCCGTCGGCGGACTTGGCCGGAGGCAATACGTCGGAGGAGATCAGCACGGCGGGCTTGCTGGTATTGTTCTTCCACCAATGAGCCAGGTTGCCGGATTCCGCCGTCACATCGCCTTCCGGATGATTGATCGGCGTGGCGCAGGTGCTGCGGTATTCGGTGATCGAACCAGAGACCACCAGGATGTTGGCGGGACGCTCGGCATGACTGTGCCAAGGCACAATACCGCCCGGCTGAACCACCAGGCGGCGCATACGCAGCTGGTGACCGGCAGAGCCATAAGCCTTCAGGTCAATATTGGAAATGACTGTGTCGGTGACGCCGGACGGTGTCATCGGGCCCGGCTTGGTCACGTCCATACCGGTCTTGCCGACCGGGCATTCGTCCGCGAACGCCGCATTGGCGCCGAAGAGGCCGGCTGCGGCCAGAAGGATCGCCGCCGTCTTGCTGAACTTGCTGGTGAGGGTCATGTGAAGTCTCCGTTTCAGTTGCGTGCTGTCGGCGGGGGTGCACGACAACGCCGACAAAATCGCGGAGACGCGGCAAGAACGGAAATACCGCTTGTCTTTAGACCTGATAGCCAGTGGCTATGGCGTTCTTCATTGAGCCGTAGGGGGGCTTGGCCTATATGGTTTGGTGATGACCAAACCTCCGTCTCTCTCGGAAAACCTGGCCAAAATCCGGGATTCCAATGCCTTGTGGAAGGACCGATATGACGCGCTGGTTCAAAGCCTGCGCGATGCCGGGGTGGGCGCAGGCGCTTTAAAGGCGGGCGACGCCGCCCCCGAATTCGCCCTCGCCAATGCCGAAGGACGGATCGTGGCCTCGTCCGATCTGCTGGCCAAAGGCCCGGCGGTGGTGAGCTTTTATCGCGGCAAATGGTGTCCCTATTGCGTCACAGAACTGGAGGCGCTCCGCGAAGCCTCGCCGGACATCGCGTCTCTCGGCGCCAGCCTGGTGGCGGTCACGGCCGAGGATTGCGGCGGGGCGTTGGCGGCCAAGCGCAAGCACCGCCTGGAATTTGAAATCCTGTGTGACCTGGAAAACGGGCTTGGCCTGTCCTTCGGCCTGCTCTTCCGGGTGGCCGACCATATCCGTCGGTTCTACCAGGAAGTGGACCTAAATTTTCCCCTGATTTACGGCAATGAAAGCTGGTTTCTGCCGGTCCCCGCCACCTATGTCATAGGCCGGGATGGCCTGATCCGTCACGCTTACGTCAATCCGGATTTCCGCGAACGTCTCGATCCGGCCGTCATACTGGATGTTCTCAAAAGCCTCAGATAGCCTTTAGCCCAATGACCCGTAGAAACCCCCTCGCCGAGATCGTGGCCGCCATACGCGCGGCGACCCCAGCTTGGTTCGGCAAGGTCAATGACCGGCTGGTACAGGGGCTGATCGACTCCGGCGCCGCGGACGGTGCACTTCGTGTCGGTGATCCCCTGCCGGAATTCCTTTTGCCGAACGCTGAAGGCACCCTGGTTTCCTCTTCTCAGCTGCTCGCCAATGGCCCGCTGGTGCTAAGTTTTTATCGCGGTGTCTGGTGCCCCTATTGTTCTGAGGAATTAAATGCTCTGGCGATCGCCGCACCAAGTCTCAAAGCCGCAGGTGCAACTGTCGCGGCGGTCACGCCCGAGATCGGCGGAGTGGCACTGAGGACCAAGAAAGAGCGCGACCTGCAATTTGAAATCCTCTGCGATGTCGACAATGGCGTGGCGATGGAATTCGGGCTGATGTTCCGCATTCCTGAGGACATTCAGGCGAGCTACATGAAATTCAACGTCGATATGCCCAAGATCTATGGCAATGACGGTTGGATGATCCCCATTCCGGCGACTTACGTGGTGGGACGTGACGGCGTGATCGCTTACGCCTATGTAAATCCGGATTATCGCGAACGCTGCGATCCAGAGAGTCTTATAAAAATCGTCTCCAAGCTTTAGTTTGCGGTTTCTTGCGACCAGTCGCGAGCGCGCGCAACTTTAACGAAGGCGTCTGCCGCGACTGAGAAACGTCGACCCGGCACGGTGGCCAGCACCACTTGGCGTTCAAAACCTTCGCCTTCCATGGGGACCCTCACCAACCCCTCAGTTAGCGCAATGGTGGGTGGACTGATGCCGACACCGAATCCCGACAGCACCATGCGTTGCAGTTGGTCTTCACCGCTGGCGCGATGACGTACATCCGGTTTGACATTGGCGGCCTGACAGGCCGCCAGGAAGCTGGGATGAAGGCAGCAGTCGATGCGCTCCACCATAGGTTCACCGTCCAGGTCTTTCAGAGAAACGGACTTTTTGTCGGCGAAACGGTGGGCGCGTGGCACGATTGCCTGGCATTGCTCGCGAAACAGCGTCCAACTGCGCAGGCGGTCATTCGCCTCGCCGGCCTGGCTGGCCACAACAAGGTCGAAAGAACCTTCCAGAGCCTTGTCGATGACGTTGACCCGCGTACCAGAGCCCAAAGTGAGCTCCAGACCTCGGATGGATTCCTTGAGGGACGAAAGCATGTCGATGATTGGACGCACCGGCACTGTTGTATCAACTGCCAGCCTCAATGGCGCGACTTCGCCCTTGCGCACACTGGTGGCCAATGCCTTGGCGGCTTGGGATGCCGCAAAGGTTTGCTCCAGATGCGGCAGCATTAGCCGCCCAAGTTCGGTGAGATGGGTATTGGCGCGCTCGCGGTGGAATAGATCGCCTCCCAGTTCCTCTTCCAGCTTCTGGACGGCGCGGGTCAATGAAGGTTGGGCAACATTGCACTCCTCCGCCGCCTTGGTGAAATTCAAGGTTCGGCAGACGGCCAGAAAATAGCGGACCTGGTGCATCTCCACGGCTGTTGCGCCCCCAAAGCGCGGAACTCACCTTATTCTACGATACATGCCTGTCAAAGTCGGGGTTTGTGACGATTCATCAGGGCCCGCAATGACCAAGGATTGGGCAGGACCGGCCTGGATGGGCTTGCCCACGGCTCCGCTGGCAAGCGCCAAAACGACGGCGATGCAGAGAAACAGGGGGCTCAGCCGCATCCAGACCATGGCGGTCACCGTGCCTGCGCCGCGGAGGCGATCGAGGCGGACACCATGGTCGCCATCGCGAACTGCGGATCGCGGTCGGTGATGTGGTGGCGGTGGGCGATATAGGTGAAATCGGTATAAGCGATCCACACCTGACCGTCCTTGTCCTGGAGCACCAGCATCCGAACCGGCCAGTCAAGACCAGCATAAGGATTGGCTGTCAGGAACTGTATACCGAGAGGCGGGTTGCCGAAGATCAGCAGGGTCGAGGGGTTAAGCTTGATCCCTGCATCTGCGCCGAGTTGGCTCTGATCGATCTGGTCGAAGAACTTGATGCCCTTGGTGGCAATATCGGCCTTTAGGCGCGTAATGGTCTCGTCCATGCCATAGGCGGACTTGACGCGAATAACACCGTCCGCGGCCTTCAGTTGCTGCATGGAAGCCGTCTGCTTGGTGTCGGCATTGGCACCGAAAACAAAGATCGGCGACAGGCAGAGGGCGACGATGGTGGTGGAAAACAATAATTTGGATAGGGTGCGCATTGGGGGAAACCTTTCAGATTTGGGGTTGGTCCTGCATCTCGTCGGCCTTGGCTTCGTGCAGGATGAAGCCTTCGATGGGGTCCACGGGCTTGGCCCATGGTTGCGCCTTCAGTACCCGGTTGGCGTCGGCAAAACCGGCTTCCCAACGGGTCTTGATGCCGCCGGGACTGAAATCGATATCCTTGGCATGATCCTCGCCGCGAACCTGCGGCGCTAGCAGGCGCACCACATGCATGCGCGTGGGGCAGCCATAGGAGGCCATCTCCCGGACGAAATTGTCCTGCAGAGCTTCTTGAGGCAGCCGGGCAGCCAGTTCGGAAATGATGTGGCGCAGGCGGTGGATTTGGCGCTGGCGCGCAATATGGGTACCGGCGCGGCTGGAATATTGCAGGTCCTTCTGCCGGTTCATCACTTTCAGGATGGAATCCGGTTCGGGCCCGTTGGGATTCCACACATGGACGGCAAAGACCAGGCCGTTGCGCCGAGGCTTGTCGTCGAACACCGCCTCCACAGGCGTGTTGGAAAGGACGCCGCCATCCCAATAAAGTTCGCCGTCGATACGTATGGCGGGGAACGCAGGCGGCAGAGCGCCGGAAGCCATCACATGCCTGACGTCGAGCGCCATCTCGCGGCTGTCGAAATAGTGCATCTGGCTGGTGCGGACATTGGCGGCGCCGACGGTCAGCCGAACCGGTCCGTCATTGACTTGGTCGAAGTCCACCAGATCGCAAAGGGTCTTCTTCAGGGGAGCCGTTGAATAGTAACCGGCCTCTTCCGCGCCGAGCTTCACATGATTGCCCCAATGCGCCCGCGGATTGGGTTCAAAGAAACCGCCGACGCCCAGGACGGTGGACCAAAAGGTTGAAGCCGCCTGGCCCATGATGGGTAGTGATCCAGCGGCTTTCAGAAAGGGGGCGTGCTCGACCCGTTCCCAGAACTGGGTGAGGCGCTTGAGACGGTTTTGGGGTTTGTTGCCCGCGATCAGGCTGGCATTGATTGCGCCGATGGAGGTGCCGATGATCCAATCCGGCTCAATGCCGGCTTCATGCAGGGCCTGATAGACGCCGGCTTGGTAGGCGCCTAGGGCGCCGCCACCCTGAAGCACCAACACGAACTGGCCATAGGGCGCCAAGGGGTTTGTGGCTTTGCTTACCGTGGTTGCGATCATCATGTCCGGTCCACCTCGATTGGGTGGTGGTGTTATGCGACCGCGGCGACAGATGCGGAACTACTTGTTGGCTACGATAACCATAGGCGAGAGCTATCGGGAAAAGCGTAACGTTTCTGAAGCTTGATGCGGGGGCGCTGCTATCGTCATAGCCAGGGTCTATGATGACGGTAGGCAATCGGCAGTGCCGATCCGTTGCCTTTGCCTCCATAAAGGGGATGCAGAAGCA
>CBHTTW010000204.1:0-5148 GCA_966096025.1 uncultured Alphaproteobacteria bacterium
TGCCGGTGCAATGCGCCGACAAGGACTTGCACTCTCCGATTTTGACGGGTGTGATCGTGCCCAAGGGCGTCGATGCCGATGCCTTGCGCAAAACCATTCTGCAGCGCTTCGACCTGTCCCTGGGCGCGGCTCTGGGCAAGATCAAGGGCCGCTCCTTCCGCATCGGGCATCTGGGCTTCAGCAACGATCTCACCTTGCTGGCCACCTTGGCCGGCTGCGAGATGGGATTGAAACTGGCAGGGGTCAATCTTGCGGGCCGGGGCGTGGAAGCGGCGATGGGATATTTCGCCGGTCATCCGTCGGGTTCGGCTGCATAGCCGCCAGGCTTATTCGGGGCGCGCGGGGAGAAGTGACATGAGGCTCTTTCGTCCCACCGGCATGGTGCTGGTGATGCTGTCCTTCATGTATCTGATCACCTATATCGACCGGGTCAATGTCAGCACCGCGTCGGTCGGCGCCTTGGGCTTTGGCGAGGAATTCCATCTTTCCAAGACCGAAATCGGACTGGTCTTTTCCGCCTTCGCCTATCCCTATTTGGTCTTCCAGATCATCGGCGGCTGGGTCAGCGACCGCTTCGGCACCCGGCGCACCCTGCTGGTTTGCAGCTTCATCTGGGCCTCGGCCACCGTGCTGATCGGCTTCGCGGGCGGGCTGGCTTCCCTGATCGTGGCGCGCGTGCTGCTGGGGCTGGGCGAAGGCGCCACCTTCCCCGCCGCCACCGCCGCCATGTCGCGCTGGGTCGCGGCCAAGGATCGCGGCTTCGCCCAGGGTGTCACCCATGCCGCGGCGCGGCTGGGCAATGCCCTGGCGCCCGGCCTGATTGTCGCGATCATGGCCGGCTATGGCTGGCGCGCCTCGTTTTTCGCCTGCGCCGCCATCAGCTTTGTCTGGCTGGCGCTCTGGATGCTTGTTTTCCGGGAGAACCCGCACGACCATCCGGGACTGACGGAAGAAGAACGCGCCGCCTTGCCCGCGCCCAAGCCAAAGGGACAAGCGGTGCCCTGGGGCCCATTGTTCAAGCGCATGGCCCCGGTGACCGTAGTTTACTTCTGCTATGGCTGGACCTTGTGGCTGTTCCTGAGCTGGATCCCGCAATATTTCCAGCACCAGAATCAAGACCTCAAAAGCATGGCCTTCTTTTCCACCAGCGTGTTTCTGGCGGGTGTGATCGGCGACACCTTGGGCGGCATCGTCACCGACCGCATTTATGAACGCACCGGCAACCTCAACCGCGCCCGCAGCCTGATGGTCGCGGTCTGCATGGGCGCAACCTGCCTGTCCTTGCTGCCCTTGATGTTCAGCAACGATCTGATGGTGGCGCTGCTTTGCCTTTCGGCGGGCTTCTTCTTCGCCGAAATGACCATCGGCCCGATGTGGGCGGTGCCGATGGATATCGCACCCCAGGCATCCGGCACGGCGAGCGGTATCATGAATTCCGGTTCTGCCCTGGCGGCGATCATAAGCCCGGTGGTAGGCGGCTATCTGATCGACCAGACCGGCAACTGGCAGCTGCCCTTCCTGGGCAGCATCGTCCTGATGCTGGTGGGCATGACGCTGACCGTCCTGATGCGGCCCGACCAAAGGCTGGACGCCTCCTGATTACGCAGGTGCAGCAACCGGCTGTAATAGAATATTTTTTGCTCCAAGCTAACCAGTTGGCCGGCTAGCCCTTTTGCCCGCCTTTTGCCCCCGCTAATATGGCGGCACAGGGAAACAGGAAAGCAGCCGGCACAACCCCCGGACATGCTGAAGAACAAGAGCATAAGGACCAGCATAACCGCACACAGCTGAATATCCGTCAGACGTTGGTCCGTATGGGCATGTCATTGGGGAAGAGTCAGCATTATGAGCAGTGCAGTCGTGAGTGAGCCGTCCCGGCCTGCGTCGGGCGCGTCGAATGGCCAAGCTAACGGTCAACTTGGCGGTGGCATGAAACCCACCGACATTTCCAATCCCGATTATTTTCACAAGGTCGTGGACTGCCAGTGGGCGTGTCCCGCCCACACACCGGTGCCCGAATATATCCGCATGATCGCGGCGGGGCGCTACGCCGACGCCTATATGGTCAATTGGCATTCCAATGTTTTTCCCGGCGTGCTGGGCCGCACTTGCGACCGGCCCTGCGAACCGGCCTGCCGCCGCGGCCGGGTGGAAGAAGTCACCAAACAGCCCGAACCGGTCGCCATCTGCCGCCTCAAGCGCGTCGCCGCCGACAATAAGGACGACGTCAGGGGCCGAATGCCGGCACCCGCCGCGCAGAAAAACGGCAAGCGCGTGGCGCTGATCGGCGCGGGTCCCGCCTCACTGACCGTGGCGCGCGATCTGCTGCCGCTGGGTTACGAGGTGGTGCTGTATGACGGCGATGCCAGCGCTGGCGGCATGATGCGCACCCAGATTCCAAAATTCCGCCTGCCCGAAAGCGTGCTGGACGAGGAAGTGAATTACATCCTGGATCTTCAGCCCGAGCTGAGGCTGGGCCAGAAGATCACGTCGCTCAAATCCCTGCTGGCCGAAAATTATGACGCCATCTTCGTCGGCTGCGGCGCGCCGCGTGGCCGCGAATTGGAAATTCCCGGCCGCAAGGAAGCCGCCGCCAATATCCATATCGGCATCGACTGGCTGTCGTCAGTATCCTTCGGCCATACCACCAGCATCGGCAAGCGGGTGATTGTGCTGGGCGGCGGAAATACCGCGATGGACTGCTGCCGCACCTCGCGCCGGCTGGGCGGCGATCAGGTCAATGTTGTGGTTCGCTCCGGCTTTGGGGAAATGAAGGCGTCGCCTTGGGAAAAAGAAGACGCGATGCATGAAGGCATCCCGATCCACAATTTCCTGGTACCCAAGGAATTCCTGCACGCAAACGGCAAGCTGACCGGCGTGAAGTTTGAAAAGGTCAAAGCCGAATTCGATGCCAAGGGCCGCCGCAGCCTGGTCTCGTCGGGCGAGCCCGATATGGTGATGGAATGCGACGATGTTCTGGTGGCGGTGGGCCAGGAGAATGCCTTTCCCTGGATCGAGCGCGATATCGGGTTGGAATTCGACAAATGGGACATGCCCAAGGTCAGTCCCGCCACCATGCAGTCCACCAATCCCAAAGTGTTCTTCGGCGGCGACGCCGCGTTCGGACCCAAAAACATCATCTGGGCGGTGGCGCATGGCCATGACGCCGCCATTTCCATCGACCTTCACTGCCAGGGCAAGGACGTGACCTTACGCCCGCCGCCGATGGTCAATCTCAGCAGCCAGAAGATGGGCATTCACGAATGGAGCTATGACAACGATATCTCCAACGACCTGCGCTACAAGGTACCGCACGCCCCGATCGAAAAGACCCTCAAGGACGTGAAGCTTGAGGTCGAGCTGGGTTTCGACATCAAGCAGGCCTTCCTGGAAGCCCAGCGCTGCCTGAATTGCGATGTCCAGACCGTGTTCGACACCCCCAAATGCATCGAATGCGATGCCTGTGTCGATATCTGCCCGATGGATTGCATCACCTTCACCGCCAATGGCGAGGAAAGCGATCTGCGCGAGCGGCTGACGGCGCCGGCCCTGCACCCCGACCAGGATCTGTATGTATCAACTACGCTCAAGACCGGCCGGGTGATGGCCAAGGACGAGGATCTCTGCCTGCATTGCGGACTCTGCGCCGAGCGCTGCCCCACCGGCGCCTGGGACATGCAGAAATTCCTGCTGAACGCGCCCAAGACGGAGTACGCATGCCGGCGATAAAATCCGTCAACGACTTTGTGGTGAAGTTCGCCAACGTCAACGGCTCGGGCTCGGCGAGCGCCAATGAAATGTTCGCCCGCTCCATCCTGCGCATGGGCGTGCCGGTCACCTCGCGCAATATCTTCCCTTCCAACATTCAGGGCCTGCCGACCTGGTATGAAGTGCGGGTCTCGGGCAAAGGCTGGCTGGGACGGCGCGGCGGCGTCGACCTGATGGTGGCGATGAATCCCCAGACCTGGGACAAGGATATCGCCTCGATCGATCCGGGCGGTTATCTGTTCTACGATTCCTCCCGCCCGATCCCGCCTTCCAAATTCCGCGACGACATCACCATCCTGCGGATGCCGCTGACCGAGATCTGCAATGCGGCCTATAAGGACCCGCGCCAGCGCCAATTGTTCAAGAACATCATCTATGTCGGCGCCCTGGCGCAACTGCTGGGCATCGAGCTGGCGGTGGTGGAACAGCTGATCGGCGAGCAATATAAGGGCAAGGATGCGCTGATCGCTCCCAACCAGCAGGCGCTGCGCATGGGCCATGACTATGCCCGCGAGCATCTCTCCGGGGTCTGCGGCCTCAAGATCGAGCGGGCTGATGCGGTGGGCGACCGCATCTTCGTCAGCGGCAATGACGCTGCGGGATTGGGCTGCGTCTATGGCGGCGCCACGGTGGCGGCCTGGTATCCCATCACCCCGTCCACCTCGGTGGCGGAAGCCTTTGCCAAACATTGCCGCAAGTACCGGGTCGACACCCAGACCGGCAAGAACAAGTTCGCCATCGTGCAGTCGGAAGACGAGATCTCCGCCATCGGCACGGTGATCGGGGCGGGCTGGAACGGGGCGCGGGCCTTCACCGCCACCAGCGGCCCCGGCATTTCCCTGATGCAGGAATTTTTGGGTCTGGCCTATTTCGCCGAAATTCCCGCCGTGATCATCGATGTGCAGCGCGGCGGGCCCTCCACCGGCATGCCCACCCGCACCCAGCAGGCCGACCTGATGATCTGCGCCTATGCATCCCATGGCGACACCAAGCATGTGCTGCTGCTGCCGGAAGATCCCAGGGAACTGTTCGAATTCAGCGCCCAGTCCTTCGACCTGGCCGAGCGGTTGCAGACCCCGGTCTTTGTCCTGGAAGACCTGGACATCGGCATGAACGACTGGTTGTGCGAACCCTTCCGCTGGGACGATGCCCATACCTACGACCGCGGCAAGGTGATGACGGCGGAAGAGCTGGAAGCCGGCAAGACCTTCGGCCGCTATCTGGATGTGGATGGCGACGCCATCCCCTTCCGCACCCTGCCCGGGACCCATCCGACCAAAGGCGCCTATTTCACCCGCGGCACCTCCCGCGACCGTTTCGCCAAATACAGCGAGGAAGGCGCGGTCTATCAGGACAATATGCAGCGGCTGCTGCGCAAGT
>CBHTTW010000205.1:0-5115 GCA_966096025.1 uncultured Alphaproteobacteria bacterium
ACCTGCCCTACAATGTCGGCACCGCGATCCTGATCAAATGGCTGACGGCGGAAAACTGGCCGCCCTTTTGGGCCAGCCTGACCCTGATGTTCCAGAAGGAAGTGGCCCAGCGCATCACCGCGCAGCCCGGCACCGAGCATTACGGGCGGCTGTCGGTGCTGGCGCAATGGCGCTGCAGCGCGAAAATCCTGTTCGACGTCAATCGCGGCGCCTTTGTGCCGCCGCCCTCGGTGACCTCGGCGATTGTGCGGCTGGAGCCGCGCGCCGCGCCGCTGGCGGCCGCCGATCTGAACGATCTGGAAAAAGTTACGGCGGCGGCTTTCGGCCAGCGCCGCAAGATGCTGCGCCAATCCCTTAAAACCCTGGGCGGCGAGGCGCTGCTGGAAAAAGCCGGAATCGATCCCACGGCGCGGCCGGAGGATTTGCCGATTGAGGCTTTCGCCGCGCTGGCTCGCGCGCTGACCCGCAACCCGGCCTAACGAATGGCCGGACCGGCGGGCGGGCTTGCCGCCTTGCGGAAATCTTCATCCGACAGCAGTTTCGCCGCCAGTTCCTTGTACAGGGACTGGTAGTGATTGATGGCATCGGGAATGGCCACGGCGCCGACAAAATTGCCTTCCCATTCCTGCTGCGCCACCAGATTCTTGTCAAAGACCTGAGCGCCCGCGCGCGTCATGGTGAAATGCGCGCCCAAGGCGCCCTTTCCCTTGCCGATACCGGTGCTCAACTCGTTGGCCGTCAGCACGCCCTGGACCGTCAGGTCGGAATTCGCGTCAAACTTGCCCGCCCCTTCGAGCTCGGTCTTCACCACATTGCCCAGATAGGCCGCAAAGGAGCCGTTGTCGGGCGAGATGACGGTCACACTTCGCGACACAATGGACTGGTCCTGTTTGGCCGGCATTTTCGGGTCCTTGGTGAAGGGGCCGACCTTGATCGGCGCGATGCCGCTGGCGCGCAGATTCTGGATGATTTCGACGGAAGGCTGGTGCTCGGGCAAGGGAACGGACCCGCATCCCGCAAGAGCCAACGACAAGCATGCCGCCGCAAAAACATACCGGCGCGCCATCACGGCCTCCTATTTGGGAAATTCCGGATTGCGCGCCAGGTCATTGAGCGCATGAGAGACCATGCGCCGCGTCACGGTCTTGATCGCGACTTCCAGGCTGGCGACCTTCTCGGCATGCGGCGGCGCCTGTTTGGCGCCGAGATTGCCATGGATCGCTGTGCGCGTAACCTGCTGGATTTTCCTGGTGCCGCCGGCCATGTAATCGACGGTGCAGATGTATCCGTCGGTCACGGTATTTCCGGCCAGGCCAAGGGTAAGCCCGGTGGCAAAGCCTTTTGCATAGGCATCGTCGGTCAACGGTACATTGTTGATGACAATATGCAGCAGCGAGCCGTCGGAAACAGGCGCCGCGCCGAACTGTGAAAACAATCCACTATTCTGGACCGCGGCCGACACCTCGGTCTTGACGAAATCGGTGGCCTGGCCGTTGCCCACCCCCTTGGTCTGGAATTCGAACAGCAATTGAACGGGCTTGGGATTTGCGGCCGCGACTTTCTCTTCCGGCTTGAGCTCCGCAAGGCCGTCATCGACATAGGCGGTGACGGAACAGCCGCTCAGCATGATGGCCGCGACAACACACATAATCGCGGGCGTCAACGCGCCCGGCCTGAACATCCGCATGCAGAAAGGCTCCCCAGCCCAACATGATTACGCCGGAACGTTAGGCCAGGTCTGAAAAAAAGAAAATGCGCGACAGGGTTGGAATTGAAAATGACAAACCGTCACTTCCCGCGGAGCAAGCGATCACTCTTCCCGCATCAGCTTCTGGACGAATTTTGCCAATCCCGGCTGACGGGCGCGCCGGCTGCGTTCGACACGCAGGATCTCCTCGAGCTTGCCCATGGCATGCTGGATATCGTCGTTCATCAGCAGATAGTCATATTCCGCCCAGTGGCTGAGTTCGTCACTGGCCTTGGCCATGCGCTGGCGCACCACCTCTTCGGAATCCTGCGCCCTGATCCGCAAGCGACGTTCCAGCTCGGCCTTGGACGGCGGCACCACGAACACGCTGGCCAGATCGTCGCGCGCCTGTTGCTTGAGTTGTTGGGTACCCTGCCAGTCGATATCGAACAGCACATCCTTGCCCTGTTCCAGCGCCTTCATCACCGGCGTTCGGGGGGTTCCGTATTTGTGGCTGAAGACCACGGCATGTTCCAGGAACTCGCCATCGGCCACCATGGCATCAAATTTGTCCGGCGTGACGAAGAAATAATCCTGGCCGTCTATTTCATTGGGCCGTGGCTGGCGCGTGGTCGCCGACACGCTCATCACGATATCGGGATCGCTTTGCAGCAAGCGGCGCGACAAGGTGGTCTTGCCCGCGCCCGACGGCGAGGACAGAACCAGCATCAGACCCCGGCGCTGGATATCATTCGACATTCTGGGATTGCTCGCGGAACTGGTCGATCACCGCCTTAAGGGCCAGACCGGTGCGGGTCAATGCGATGTCGGTGGATTTGGAGCACAAAGTGTTGG
The DNA here is from genome assembly GCA_966096025.1 of uncultured Alphaproteobacteria bacterium. Lineage (GTDB taxonomy): Bacteria > Pseudomonadota > Alphaproteobacteria > Micropepsales > Micropepsaceae > Rhizomicrobium. The sequence goes on from CBHTTW010000205.1 coordinate 2,543, forward strand.
CCTCGCGGTTGAATTCCTGGGCCAGGAAATCCAGCTTGCGGCCTACCCCATTGCCCTGGGCGATCAAAGCGCGCGCGTCCTGGACATGGGCGGTGAGCCGGTCCAGCTCCTCGCGCACATCGGCCTTGACCGCGAGCAGCGCCACTTCCTGGGCCAGCCTTTCCTCGGAGACCGGCGCGCCATCCAGCAATTCCTTGATCTGGGCACCCAGCCTGGCTTTGAGCGCTTGCGGCTGGGCCGCGGCCAGGCGGCCCGCTTCCGCCACCAGCCGTTCGATCTCGCCAACCTGCGCATTCAGCAGCGCCGCCAGCTTGGCCCCTTCGCTGCAGCGTTCCTTGACCAGCCTGTCGAAAGCCGATGCCAGGCTTTCCAGAATGGCGGCGTCGCGAAGCCCCCGCGCCACGGGATTGAGCGGTGCAGCGCCCTCATCGGTCACGATCACGCCCTTGAGCGCCAGCAATCCGTCCACCCGCGCCGGAGCAAGACCGGTCTCGGCCGCGACTTCGCGCGCGATCTTGACCGCGCTGGCCAGGGCGGCGGCGTCGACCGTCAAGCCGCGCGTACCCTCCTGCGGCTCGACAGTGAGGGAAATCTGGAACGCGCCGCGCTGAAAACGTTCACCGGCAAGCCGGCGGGCCGGCGCCTCGAGCCCGTCATGGCCGGGCGGAATGCGCAGCCGCAAATCCAACCCACGGCTGTTGACGCTTTTGGCCTCCCAGCGCCAGCGCAGCCCCTCATGACTGCCCGCGCTTTCGGCAAAACCGGTCATGCTGGCAAAGGTCATGGTCTGCTCCGAAGGTTCGGGACGTTACCGCGCGCGCCGCTTACCTGTCACCTGCGATCCGCCATCGGACCGGTTTTTGCGCTCGAAGGCGCGATAGGCCGCGACATTGCGGGCCTGCTCGGCGACAGTGGAGGCGAAGGCATGGCCGCCGCGGCCGGTGGCGACAAAATATAGATCGTTGCTTTGCTCCGGATTGAGCACGGCGGCGATGGACTCCTTGCCCGGATTGCAGATCGGCCCCGGCGGCAGGCCGGCGATGACATAGGTATTGTAAGGCGTGGCGGCGTCCAGCTCGCTCTGGCGGATGCCGCGGCCCAGGGGATAACCCTTGGTCAGATCATAAATGATGGTGGGATCGGTTTGCAGCCGCATGCCGATCTTGAGCCGGTTGACGAACACCGAAGCGATATGGCGGCGCTCTTGCGGCAGCGCGGTTTCCTTTTCCACGATGGAGGCCAGGATCACCGCCTCGCGCATATCGCGCAGCGGCAGGCCTTCGGCGCGCCGGGACCATTGCTGTTCCACAACCTCCATCTGCGCCTTGGCCATCTTGTCCAGCAGACCCTTGCGCGTCTCGCCCCGGGTGAAAAGATAGGTTTCCGGCAAGAGACTGCCTTCCTCCGGAACCGGGCCGGCATCGCCGGTCAGCACGTCATCGGCCTGCACCAGCTTCCAGATCATGTCGCTGGTCAGGCCTTCGGCGGCGGTGAGCCTGTGCTGGATGGACTTGCCCTCGACCAGTATCCCGGCGATCCGGGCCATCGAGGCGCCGGAGGGAATGGCATATTCGCCCGCCTTGATCCGGGTGGCCATGCGGCGCAGCCGCAGGTTCATCTCCAGAAACAGCGCCGACTTGATCACGCCCTTGTCCTCAAGCATCTGCGCCACCGCATGGGTGCGCGAACCGGGCGCGATCAGGACAATGGTTTCCGCCGCCCCGGCGGCGGGCGGCCCCGGCTCCTGCCAGGAGGCCATGATCCATTCCACCACCCCGGCGGCGATCACCGCCAGGAGCACCAGAATGACCAGGAGCCGTTTCACAGTTTGCTGAAGATCAGCGCGGCGTTGGTGCCGCCGAAACCGAAGCTGTTGGACATGGCGACATTGACGTTACGCTTCTGCGCCTTGAGCGGCACCAGGTCGATGCTGGTGGTGACGTCGGGATTTTCCAGATTGATGGTGGGCGGCACGATCCCGTCCCGCATCGCCAACAGGCTGAAGATCGCTTCCACCGAACCGGCGGCGCCCAAAAGGTGCCCGATCGAGGATTTGGTCGAGGACATGGCGGTCTTGGCCGCGGCATTGCCCAGCAGCCGCTCCACCGCGCCCAGTTCGATCCCATCCGCCATGGTCGAGGTGCCATGGGCGTTGACATAGTCGATATCGGAAGGCGCGATCCCGGCGCGCTTGAGCGCCATCTGCATGGCGCGATAGCCGCCGTCACCGTCTTCGGAAGGCGCGGTGATGTGATAGGCATCGCCCGAAAGGCCATAGCCCGTCACTTCGCCATAGATTTTCGCGCCGCGGGCGCGGGCATGCTCCAATTCCTCCAGCACCACCACGCCGGCGCCTTCGCCCATGACAAAGCCGTCGCGGTCCTTGTCGTAGGGGCGTGAGGCCTTGGTGGGCGTGTCGTTGTAGCCGGTCGACAAGGCGCGGCAGGCGTTAAAGCCGGCAATCCCGATGCGGCAGACCGCGCTTTCGGCGCCGCCCGCGATCATCACATCGGCATCGTCGAGCGCGATCAGGCGCGCGGCATCGCCGATGGCATGGGCGCCGGTGGCGCAGG
>CBHTTW010000206.1:0-5109 GCA_966096025.1 uncultured Alphaproteobacteria bacterium
TGGCGGCGCGGCGCTATTCCCGCTCCAAGGCGCAGTATCTGGTCGATGCGGCGCAAGCGGTGGCGGCCGGCAAGCTGGATATCGAAAATCTCGGCGAAGGCTCCGCCATTGCCGCCGAGAAGGTATTGACCGCCCAGCGCGGCATCGGCGTCTGGACGGCACGCTATGTGCTGATGCGTAGCGGCTTTGCCGACGCCGCGCCGGTCGGCGATGTCGCGCTGGCCGCCGCCTTGCAGCGGCTGCATCAACTGCCCGAGCGGCCCGATGCCGACCAGACGGCGCGGCTGATGAGCCATTTCGCGCCGCATCGCAGCCTCGCCACCATGCATTTGTGGACTTATCTGAAGGAAGCGGCCTGATGAAGCGCTATTGGAGCCTGATCGATTCCCCGTTCCAGAAATTCGCCGCCTGGGTGGATGAGGAGGGCCGGCTGCTCAGGTTCAACCTGCGCGCCGCGGGCGCGGCGAAAGTCGATCCGGAGGCGGAAAACAATTCCCGCAAGCTGGCCGATGTCCAGCGCCAGGTTACGCAATATGCCAATGGCAAGCGCCGGGATTTCGACTTCGAACTGGCGGCGGAAGGACCCGACTTCGACAGAAAAGTCTGGAAGGCCCTGCTGGATATTCCGTTCGGCACCACCACCAGTTACGGCGTCGTGGCCAAGCGTATCGGCTATCCCACCGCGGCGCGCGCCGTGGGCAAGGCAAACGGCGCCAATCCCATCGCCTTGATCGTGCCCTGCCACCGGGTGATCGGCGCCGACGGCAGCCTGACCGGTTACGGCGGCGGACTGCCGCTCAAGCGCAAATTGCTCGAGCATGAAGCCCGCGTCGCCGGAACCCGTTTCGATCTGTTCAGCTAAACAGCACAGGCCGTTCGTGGGGCTGGACGCCCCACTCACCCCCCTCATGCGCGTGAACGCATAGGAGGGGGAGGTGGTTTCAGCGGGCGAGGCATGTGCGAAGGCGAGAGCCTGAGCAGCCGAGCGAAAGCTGAAACCGGAGGGGGTCACTCATCCGTCGCGTAGCGCAATGCGAGCCGGATGTTTCGGCCCGGCATCACCACCAGATCCTTGTTGAGCGCCGCCGGATTGCGCACCACCTCATCCGCGAGGTTGCGGGCAATCAGGGCGATCTCGATTTTGCTGTGTTCGGGGAAGGGACGCCAGGATATCTGGGCGTCGACCGAAACATAGCCTGGTGTGGACGTATCGAAAGCGCCCGGATCGGTCTGGTCGCCGATCCGCATGATCTGGAATCCGGCATCGAAACTTTCACTTTGCCATTCCAGCCCGCCGCCCGCGCGCCATGCCGGAATACGCGGCACATTGACTCCGCCGGACAGCGTGGCGCGCACATAATCGGCCAGCGCCGTCACCTGCAGCACGCCGTTTTGGGTGTGGAAGAGATCATGGGCCGCCTTGCCTTCCAGGCCCCGGAAATTGGCGCTCTGCTGGACATAGTTCAATTCGCGCAATTCACCGGCTGAGCCGAAGGCGCAAGCACCCGCATCGTCGCAATTGCGTCCGGTCAACGCGCCATAGACATAATTGTCGAAGGAGGTGGTGTAGATGCTGCCGTCGAAGGTGAATTCCGGAAAGCGCAGGCGTACCGTCCCTTCCAGAGAATTGGCGCGTTCCATTTTCAGATTGGGATTGCCGGTCTCGAAGGTCTGCGGCCCGTCATGGGGACCGCGCGAGAACAGTTCGGTCTGGGCCGGCGCGCGCGCCGTGGTTGAGCCGGTCAGGCCCAGCTTGATTTCATCGGTCAGGTCGAACAGGCCGCCGATTGCCGCGCTGACTGGCGTGAAGCCGCGCGCGGTCTTCTGGCCGGTGAAAGGCGTGCCCTCGATCTGCACATCCTCGATCCGGCCGCTGGCCTGCAAATGCAGTCTTTGGCCGACCGGCATTTCCGTGAACAGGAAACCGGCATAATTCTGGGTTAAAGTCGGCAACAGATAGTTCGCCGCGTCCCCCAGGGCCGAGAATTGCCGGTTCTGTATTTCGATCCCGACGGCGGAATTGCTCAGCGGGCCAATCGCGCCCAACAGCGCTTCGGCGCGGCCGTCGAATTCCTTGTTCTTGAAGGTGGCGTTGACGCTGTTGCCGTTGGTGGGGTCGATTTCCTCATGGGAATAATTGCCGTAGCTGCCCTCGATATTCAGCCTTTGCAGCACGCCGTCGCCCATATCCAGCGAAGAGCCGGTAAGCAATTTGGTCTGACGCATGTTGATGAAAGTGATGTCGCTGGGCACACCATACTTGGAATCATAATGAACCAGGGCGGCGCCGACCCGGCTATCGCTGTCCTTGCCGAAGAAGTAGGAGCTTCCCAGCGAAAAACCATCGCCGCGGAAAAAGGAATTGGGCTGTGGGCCGAGCGGGGTGTCGTAATTGTCGGTGTGGCGATAGAAGCCATCGACATGAAAGGCGTAATTGCCGATTCCGAGATCGCCCAGCACCGCACCCTGGCCCGCGTCGGACACCGAGTCGTAAGCGGCTTGCGCCTCGCCCGAAGGCTTATCCGGCAAGGTCAGGGGAATGCGATTGTTGATGGCATTGACCACGCCGCCGATCGCCTGGCTGCCGTAACGCAAGGTGGCGGCGCCGCGCACCACCTCGATGCTGCGCGCGGAAATGGGATCGATCGGTACGCCGTGATCGGGGCCGATATCGGACGCATCCGAACTGCTGGTGCCGTTTTCCAGAATGCGCACCCGGTTGGCATCCATGCCCCGGATGATCGGGCGGCTGGCGCCGGCGGCGAAGCCGGTGCTGGCAACGCCGGGAATGCTGGAAAGCGCATCGGCAAGACTGGAGCCGCCTTGATGCAGGATCTGGTCGGCATCCACCTGGGCGGGGATGGTGGCAAGATTGGCTCCGGCCAGGGGCGTAGCGGTCACCACAATGCTTTCCACACCGGGCGCATGGGCCTGGCTCCATGCGGCAGTTGCGGTGGAAAGAAGAATGGTAGTGGCGGTGGTGCTGAGAAGAATGGAACGAAACATGACGGACTCCGAATGGGGGAATGCACGCGCATTGGCGTGCAGGGGCGACGCAGGGCGTCGCGCGCGAATGGCAATCGGAATTAGCGGCGCGGCGGCGCGCGGCTTCGCCAGGCAAAAGCGGTGGCGGAGCGTTCGGGCGGCGCCCTGACGATGGCGAAGGTCGCCGCGGTGAAACTCAGGCCGGCGACAAGCGTGACAACCGCTGGTGTGAAGAAGCTGCCGGCATGGACCATTTCCTGGCAGAGCCGGCATTGATCGAGCGGATCTTGAGATTTGATCGGCGTGGGGCCGGTCTCGCCCAGGGCGGCGGCCTTGATGGCGGCGGGCCCGACGTTTTGGTGAACATGGGTCTGGATCGCCAGGCTTTGCACAAAGAAAGCCAGCAGGACGAGGGCCGTCACCCATTTGCGGGGCGGGGCTGACCTCGAAATGACCTGTTCCAGGCGCGTCATGAACCGCTTTCTAAGGGCCGACGGCCTTAACGACTAAGGGATTTGGCTGGCCGCCGCAATCTGACCCATTGTTTTCATTGTAAACTTTTGATCTCACCGGGGCCAGGGCCGGGGGTGCGAAAATCCCGGCTTTTGGCCGCTTGACCCCCCAGACCCCTGTGGGTATAAGCCGCCACCTTCCAGGGCAGGCCGTCTGCGGAAAAAACCGCAAAAACGCTGTTGGGAAGCCAGTTTAAAGAGCTCAGACGCGCGACTCGGGTGGTTTATCCACTTCAGTCCTCCGCAAGTTCGGACCGGGGATTTTTCCTCAGGCCGGTTTTTGGTTTTCGTTCATCCGCGCGGCCGCGCGGGCGACAAAAAGGAAGTGGGAATGCCGACAGTCAATCAGCTCATTCGCAAGCCGCGCGGCTTCAAGCCGAAGCGCAACAAGGTTCCGGCCCTGCAGCAGTGCCCGCAAAAGCGCGCCGTCTGCACCCGCGTCTACACCACGACGCCGAAGAAGCCGAACTCCGCGCTGCGCAAGGTCGCCAAGGTGCGCCTGACCAACGGCTTCGAAGCGCTGACCTATATTCCCGGCGAAGGCCACAATCTTCAGGAGCACAGCGTGGTCCTGATCCGCGGCGGCCGCGTCAAGGACCTTCCCGGCGTGCGCTATCACATCATCCGCGGCGTGCTCGACACCCAGGGCGTCAAGGACCGCAAGAAGCGCCGTTCGCTCTACGGCGCCAAGCGTCCGAAGTAAGGAGATCTAGATGTCCCGCCGCCACCGCGCCGAACGCCGCGAAATCACCCCCGACGCCAAATTCGGCGATCTGGTTCTCGCCAAGTTCATGAACTCCCTGATGTATGACGGCAAGAAGTCCGCCGCCGAAGGCATCATCTACGGCGCGTTCGACACCATCGCCGCCAAGACCCGCCAGGATCCGCTGGTTGTTTTCCATGAAGCGCTGCGCAACGTCTCGCCCGCGCTGGAAGTGCGTTCCCGCCGCGTCGGCGGCGCCACCTATCAGGTGCCGGTCGAAGTGCGCACCGATCGCAGCCGCGCCCTCGCCATCCGCTGGCTGATCACCGCCGCGCGCGCCCGCAACGAACCCACCATGCAGGGCCGCCTGTCGGGCGAATTGATGGATGCCGCCAACAATCGCGGCAGCGCCGTCAAGAAGCGCGAAGACACCCACAAGATGGCCGACGCCAACCGCGCCTTCTCGCATTATCGCTGGTAAACCGGACACTCTCCCATGGCCCGTACGACTCCCCTTAATATGTACCGGAACATCGGCATTGCCGCGCACATCGATGCCGGCAAGACGACGACCACCGAGCGCATTCTCTATTACACCGGCAAGTCCCATAAGATCGGCGAAGTCCATGACGGCGCCGCCACCATGGACTTCATGGAGCAGGAACAGGAACGCGGCATCACCATCACCAGCGCCGCCACCACCTGCTTCTGGAAAGACCACCGGATCAACATCATCGACACCCCCGGCCATGTCGACTTCACCATCGAAGTCGAGCGCTCGATGCGCGTGCTGGACGGCGCCGTGGCGGTGTTCGACGCCGTGGCCGGCGTGGAGCCCCAGTCCGAAACCGTGTGGCGCCAGGCCGACAAGTATCACGTGCCGCGCATCTGCTTCGTCAACAAGATGGA
>CBHTTW010000207.1:0-5100 GCA_966096025.1 uncultured Alphaproteobacteria bacterium
TCCACCCTGGGCAATCGCAGCCTCTTGCCGCAACTGCGCAAATCCAACGCCAATGTCGCCAACAAGCTGCAGGTTGTTTCCATGACCCTGCAGCCGGGCGAGGAATTGATCGTCGGCAACCGCGTGCGCCAGGTTCTGGGCAAGGCGCGCAAAAGCAAGGCGTAATGGCGGCCGAAGTGGCAGCTGAATCAGCCGTTTGATCCGGGGACGTCCAGCGCCACAGCCTTTTCCTTCTTATTTGTGCCACAGGCGCAAATTAGGGAATGCGCGAAGGCGGGGCGCGGATTACGCTCGCATCCAGAATTGATCTTCAACAAGGGGAAACCAACATGAGCACATACAAATTCGCTTTCCTGGGCCTGGCGCTTTGCGCTTTCGCCGCACCGGCCAGCGCGCAATCCGTAACCCGTCTGCCCTTGGCCAATCCGAGCGTTCCCATCGTCTCGGCTGTCACCGTACCGGCCGGTTACACCACCCATTACATCAGCGGCATTCCGGGCGGCCCCAAGAATCCCAACGCGCCGGAAGGCAGCGCGGATCGTTGGGGCGACACCGCCCAGCAGACCAGCGATGTGCTCGACAAGCTCGAGGCCGTGCTCAAGCAGCTGGGCCTGAATTACGGCGATGTGGTCAAGGCCACCGTCTTCCTGGTGGCCGACCCCCACAATGGCGGCAAGATCAATTTCCCCGCCATGAACGCGGAATGGGGCAAGCGTTTCGGCACCGCCGCCCAGCCCAACAAGCCGGCGCGTTCCACCGTTCAGGTCGGCCTGGCCACGCCGGGGCCGCTGGTGGAAATCGAACTGGTCGCGGTCAAGAAGTAATTTTGTGGAATAAGAGGACGGCTCACGGTTCAAGGCCGTGAGCCGTCTTTGTATAAATGGCAGAGGGAGAGCGCATGAAAACCCGATTTTGGCATGTGTCGTGGCTGGCGCTGGGATTGGCCGCCTTGCCTGCGGTATCTCAGGCGCACTTCAGGCTTCTCGCCCCGGCCTCCTGGCTGGTGGAAAACCAGCTGGGCGATCCGCAAAAAGCCGCGCCCTGCGGCGGCACCAATAGCGATTTCGGCAAGCCGACCTATGCGGTCACCGATGCCAAGGGCGGTACGGCGCTGCACGTCAAGGTGCAGGAGACCGTGTATCATCCGGGCTTTTACCGGGTGGCGCTGGCGGTCAATTCGCCGACCGAACTGCCCGTCGATCCAAAGGCCCAGACCATGACCAACGAAAAGGGCGTGGTGGTGTCGGTTTCCGGCGAAGTGATGAATCCGGTGGCGCCGCCGGTGCTGGCCGACGGGCTGTTTGTGCACAATGCCAAGACCGACCAGCCCTTCGAGACCGATGTCACCCTGCCCAACATCAATTGCAAAAGCTGCACCCTCCAGGTGATCCAATTCATGGAACAGCATGGGGTGAACAATCCCGGGCAGTTCTCCTATCACCATTGCGCCGTGCTGCGGATTACCGCCGATCCCGCCAAGCCGCTGGATGCGTCCTGGCCCAAGGATCGCAATTAGCCTTCAAGGCCAAAGTTCGGTCGAAAGATATTTCAGCCCGCTATCGCAAATCAGCACGGCGATGGTGCCGCCCTGTTGTTCGCCTTTGAGAAGCTTCAGCGCGGCGGCAACATTGGCGCCGGAGGAAAAGCCGGCGAAAATTCCCTCCTCCCGCGCCAGGCGGCGTGCCGCATCGACCGCTTCCTCGTCGCTGACCGTCAAATAGCCGTCGATCGCCGCGTCCTTCAGCAAAGCCAGCCCCGTCATCGCATAGCCACCGCCCTGAATGCGATGATTGGGACGCGATGCGTTTTCGCCTCGCAGCACCGCCGCGCCCGCCGGTTCCACCGCATAGGCCTTGATGGCGGGATTGCGCGCCTTGAAGGCCTTGCTGAGGCCGGCGAAGGAACCGCCGGTGCCGACAAAATCGCAAAAAGCGGTCAACGAACCGGCACAAGCCTGGTAGATCTCCGGACCGGTATGCAGTTCGTGGGCGCGGGCATTTCCCAGCCGGACGAATTGATCGATGCGAAACGCGCCCCGCGCTGTCGCGATTTCGGCGGTTCGCTTTTCCACCAGCAGAAGATCGGCGCCCGATACCATTTCCGGTGTCGAACCGGGCGCCTGCTCAACCAGTATGACCTCCGCGCCCAAAGCGCGCATCATGCGGGCGCGCTCCTGCGAATTGCCTTGCGACATCACCGCGATGAACGGCCGCCCCTGCACCGCGCACAGGATCGCGGCGCCGGTGCCGGTATTGCCGCTGGTCAACTCGATCACCGGCTGGCCCGGCTGCAAGGCGCCGGAAGTTTCCGCTTCCTCCAAAATCTGGCGCGCGATGCGATCTTTTTTGGAAAAACCGGGATTCAGATATTCCAGCTTGGCGAGAATTCGCCCGCGCAGGCCGTGCGTCAGGCGCGACAGTTCCACCAAGGGCGTGTCGCCAATGGCAGCGACGACGGACGGCAGCACGGTTCTGACGCGGATCATAGGCGCAGGCTCCTCTTTGCCGCCGACCCTAACGGCCAGGACCGGAGGTTAGACAGACCCCCTCTATCCATTTGATTTCAAAAGGTTTCGGGAAAGAAGCGCCGGCTTCAGAGCCTTCGGCTTGGCCGGAAAAAAATTGGCGCGCCCACGAGGAGCGCGCCAAGTTGTGTAGATGGCTCCACGGGACGCCAGGGGAGGCCGTCCGGCAAAGCCGCTACCCTTCTTCAGTCGGTCTTGAAGGTGACATTGAAGAAGAAGATGGCCGGTGGTGCTCAGCCACAGGGAAACGGAATGTTAGCGCAAACATTCTATCGCATCTCTTATGGCAGAACAAGAATTGGTGAATTGCTGCACTGCACCTTAGCTGCGCCCAGCGCGGGCTTAGATCTATCGGGGCCGCGCGATCTCATACAGGGCGTAGCGGGGGCCTTTGGAATCAAGCCTCGCCTCGGGTTGCAGGTCCGCGGGCGCGGGTGGCCGGAACACCATAAAGAACACCCGGGGCACCGTGTTGCCGGCCGCCCTCTCGCTTTGCATCAGCGCCTGGATGCGCTGCGCCCGGCTGCGATAATCGGAAAGCTCGCAGCTTGCATCGAAACTGTCCTGCAGGCGCCAATAGGGCAGATAGGGACGCGACACGCGAACGGGCTGTTGTCCTGCAATCGCGTAAAAAGAGCTGACAAAGTGCGAACCGCCGAAATTGGCCAGTGACGTCAAATGCTGCATGGCCGGCTGGCGGGCGCGATAGGTGCCCAAAACATCGCCGGTAGCCGGCAGACATTCGGTTTGCATAACGACAGCGCCCGCCGGCAAGCCCTCAAGCACAGCGGTAATGGCATCGACGGGCGCGGTATAGGACCGCCACAGCGCGGCGATGGCGGCCTGCTTGGCCAAGAAGGCCGCGCCCAACAGTGCCAGCAGCAGCGCCGTCATCTTTGCCGGGCGCAAAGGCGCGTCCAGCCCGGACAATGCTATCAAGAGGGCCGCAATCGGCATCCGGATATCGACATAGGAGCCAGACGCCATCTGGGCCGGCAGAGCAAAATACAGCAGCGCCAGTATGATCAGCCCGGGCACAAAGGACGGCGCCAGGCGCGGGCGCGTGCAGAGAAAAAGCAGCAACGCAAAGACGACGCCTCCCGCCAGAAAGGCCACATCGCCGGCCATGCTGCCGGAGGTCACCGATTTCAAGATGCCGAACAATTTGGTCGTCAGGAAATTGGGATCGAAGCGCGGCGGGGTTCGCGAGCCGGTGGACATCACGAGGTAAAGCAGCGCCGCGGGTACGGGCTCCAGCGCACGCGCCAAAAGCTGAACCGGGCGCAGCCGCCCCTGGCGCCAGGCGGTCAGGGCGAAACCGGCGGACATCGCCGCGTAGATGCCGAAATCGAAGACATGACAAAATAGCAGCAGCACCGACAGCAGCATCCCCACCAGCATGCCGGTAACGGGCGGGCGCGCCTCCAGCTTGAGCCGTCCGGCCAGCGCCCAAGGCACCAGCGCCAGCCCGAAAATGTAGGAGAAAAAACCCAGGACCGAGACCAGGTTGTAGAGCAGCAGTACCGATGCCAGCGGTACGATGCTCCATCGCCCTATCGCCACCCGGTTAAGCACGGCAATGCCGGACATGGTCAGCAGCAAAGTAAGGGCAAAGAATATCCGGCCCGCATTCTCGGGAGAGGCGAAGAAAGTCAGGCCCAGCCCGATCAGGTCGAAGGCGCTATTGGGAATGAAAAACGTATTAAAATCATAGAAGGGCGAACCGCGTCCGGTGATCAAAAGATCGCGAAGCACCGCAAGCCGCGCTTCATGCGCTGGGGCGTCCAACAGCAAAAGATGCGGGGCCACCACCACAGGCAGCACGACCAAAACCGCCAACACAACAAGCAAAGCGGCGCGCACCGGCCGCCGTGACAGAGATTCTAAAATTTGCGCACTGGCCATGACGGGAAAACTTGCTGCCGGCTGGGCGGGGAATCGGCGGACTGTCCAGTTATTCCAGCGCCACGACTACCAGCTCAAGGGATAAATTTGCGCAAATGAAGGCGGATGGAAAATTCACAGAGCGGCGGCGGCCTAGCGCACGTCCGCGCCGGCCCACATCACCACCCGCAGGGTCTGCAAAACGATCCTGAGATCGAATAGAATGTTGAAATTCTTCACATAATACAGGTCGTAGCTCAGCTTGGAACGGGCATCGTCCAGCGAGGCGCCATAAGGATAATTGACCTGCGCCCAGCCCGTCAGCCCGGCTTTCACGGCATGGCGCTCGTGATAGAGCGGCAATTGCTGTGACAATTGCGCGATGAATTCGGGGCGTTCGGGCCTGGGACCGACCAAGGACATGTCCCCCGCCAGGACATTGAAGAGCTGGGGCAGTTCATCGATACGTGTCCGCCGCAGAAAACGGCCGACGGACGTGACCCGGCTGTCGCCGGCGGCGGCCCAAACCGCGCCGCCTTTTTCCGCATCGCTGCGCATGGTGCGCAGTTTCAGGATCTTGAAACCGCGGCCGCCCAAGGTGACCCGCTCCTGGCGGTAGAAGACCGCGCCGCGATCACCCAGCCATACCGCCAGCATCGCGGCCAACAGCACGGGAGAAAAAGGAATCAGGA
>CBHTTW010000208.1:0-5068 GCA_966096025.1 uncultured Alphaproteobacteria bacterium
GAGACGCCCGCACGCTGGACACGAACACGGTGCTGGAGCCCGATCTCGCCATTATTGGCGGCGGTCCAGCCGGCATCAGTCTGGCCTTGGCGCTGGCCGGCACCAAACTGAACATCCTGCTGCTGGAATCGGGCGGCGAGAATTTCGAATCCCGGATTCAGAAAATGTATTCTGGGAGCCTTGGCGGCGATCCCTATATCGCGCTGGATGCGGGGCGGCTGCGCGTCCTAGGCGGCGGCACCAATCATTGGGGCGGCTGGTGCCGGCCGTTGGATGACATCGATTTTACGGCGCGCAGCTGGATGCCGCATTCCGGCTGGCCCTTCCCGCGCAAGGCGCTGGAGCCCTATTTCCCGCGCGCCCAGGCGCTGGTGGAAGCCGGTCCCTGGATTTACGACCAGAAGGGCGAGGCGGAAAATGCCTCACGCGGCTCGGTGCTGCCGCTGGGCAAGGGCGGGCTCTATACCAGCTGGTTCCAATTTTCCAAGATGCGCGGCGATGTGCTGCCGACCCAATTCGGCAAGCGCTATGCGGACGATCTCAAGCGGGCCGCCAACATTACTCCGCTGCTGCAGGCCAATATCACCGCCATTCGCCTGTCGCCCGATGCCAAAAGAGTGGAAAGACTGGACGGCGCCACGCTCGATTCCAACGGCGGGCCAGGCAAACGCTTCACCGTAAAGCCACGCTTTGTGGTGCTGGCGGCCGGCGGCATGGAGAATGCCCGGCTGCTCTTGGCCTCCAACGACATAATGAAGGCAGGCACCGGCAATCAGAATGATCTGGTCGGCCGCTTTTTCGCCGACAATCCCATTCCGCGCGACGTCGCCACCCTGGTGTCTTTTGCCGGTCCTCTCGCCCCCTTTTACGGCAGCAATCAGAAGCTGGACGATGGCGCCATCATGCGCGCCACGTTCGCGCCCACCGCCGCCTTCCGCCGCGGCGCCGAGGTCGCCGGCTCGCTCAGCACCATCGAGCAGCCGGTCGAGCTGGATGAGCTGGGCAAGGCCGCCGTGATCACCACGGCGATCGCGCTGGGGATCGATGCCTCCAATGCCAGGGCCTATTCCCTGGGCTGCGGCATGGAGCTGGCGCCCGATCCAGACCGCCGCCTGACACTCACAAGCGAAAAAGACGCGCTGGGCCTGCCGCGCCTGAAGCTCCAGAACCGTATCGCCGACCAGGATTTCGCCCGGTATCGCCGCACCCTGTCGGAAATGGGACGCCAGTTGCTGGCCAGCGGCACCGGCATGCTGCGCATCGACAAGCACAAGCGCGATGACTGGATGAAGACCATGGATTGGGGCCATCATCATCTGGGCACCACCCGCATGCATGCCGATCCCAAGCAGGGCGTGGTGGATGGTGACGGACTGGTGCATGGCATGGGCAATCTCTATATCGCCGGCAGCAGCACCTTCCCCAGCTATGGCGCCTCCAATCCCACCATGAATCTGATCGCCCTGACCTTGCGGCTGGCGGATCATCTGAAGAAGGTTATGGCATGAGGCGCCGTGGACTGATTGCCGGTGTCGCGACGGCGGGGGCTGTGCTGGCCGCCGGCCTGTATCGTTTCACCGACCTGTTCGTGAAACATTATCCGCCGACACCGTATGACGATGTCTTGACCGCCTTGGTGGACCGCGAGCAAGCGGCGCGCTTCGGCGCTGCGGTTACCGAGACGGCGAATGCCAAAAGCCTGGCGGAAAAATTGCGGCCGGCGCTCAAATCCGGCGGGCTGGATGGGGCCGTAAAAGCCGATATCGAAGCGGACCGCTTGACGGAAGTCGGCGGCTGGATAGTTCCTCAAAGCGTCGCGCAGCTTTCGGCCCTGGCGGCAAAAAATTAGACGCGCTTGGCCGGTATCAAGCCGCGCAGCGAATTGCCGAAATAGACTTCGCCTTTCAGGTCGTCCGGTGTGAGGACGGCTTCGTGCACCCGTCCGCGTGCAATCAGCTCCGCGCGGAACCGGCCATCCAAAACTCCCGCCATCAGGGGCGGTGTCAGCGTAATGCCATCACGGACGATAAAAATGTTGCTGCGCGCGCCTTCGGTGAGTTCGCCGCGTTCATTGACGAAGATAACCTCATCGGTGCCCAGCCGTTTCATTTCGCTCTCATATAATTCGCGCCAACTGGTCTTGTGACGCAGGAAGATGTCGCCGCTGTCGGTACGTTCCGGCGAGATCGCATAGGTCCAATGCGGCGGATCGGGCGGCAGATCATGCGCCCTGGCGTCATGCATACCTGCCTCATTCAGGGTCAGACGCACCCGCAGAGCGCCTTGCCGTCCCACTACCGCTTTTTCCAGGGCGGCGGTTGCCGCATCGCGATCAAAAGCCAGCTTGAAGGCCCGCGCCGAACTTTCCATGCGCGTAAGGTGGCTATCGAGGCGAATGAACGCGCCTTGCCATTTCAAGGTCTCGATCAGTTCCAGCGGTTTTCGCGCCGCCTCGAAGAAGCGTGCCTTGAGCAAACATTCGGCATATTCGCTATCGGCACGCGAATCCTGCACCACCCCGCCGCCGATGCCCAATTCGCCTTGATCGCCCCAAACGGTCAAGGTGCGGATGGCGACATTGAAACGCGCCGAGCCATCCGGCGCAAAATGGCCGATCGCGCCGCAATAGGCGCCGCGCGGGCTGGATTCCAGATCGCGCAAAATCTCCATGGCGCGGATCTTGGGCGCGCCGGTTACCGAGCCGCAGGGAAACAGCGCCCGCAGGATATCGGCCACCCCCGCATCGGCGCGCTTCCTGGCCGTGACGGTAGAGACCATGGTGTGCAGGGTGGGATAGGTTTCCACCTTGAACAAATCACGGACCTCCACGCTTGCGGCTTGCGCGATGCGGCTGAGATCGTTGCGGATCAGATCCACGATCATCAGATTTTCGGCGCGGTCTTTTTCGCTGGCGGCCAAGGCGGCCCGGGCGGCGACGTCATCGACACCGCGGGCACCTGGCTTTCTGG
Organism: uncultured Alphaproteobacteria bacterium; assembly: GCA_966096025.1. Classification (GTDB taxonomy): domain Bacteria; phylum Pseudomonadota; class Alphaproteobacteria; order Micropepsales; family Micropepsaceae; genus Rhizomicrobium. Next base: position 2,970 of record CBHTTW010000208.1, read on the forward strand.
GATAAGTGCCCTTCATCGGGCGCACGGTGAGCGCGCCGCCGGCGGACAGATCAAAGAACAATTCCGGTGACAGGCTGAGAAGGCTTGGACCCCCATTCTTCTCATCAAAAAAGTCGACGTAGGCGCAATGTCCCGCACCGCTTTGCGGGACAAGCTGTTCGTACAAGGCGCGCGGTTCACCGGCGAAAGCAAAGCGGGCGCGAAAACTCAAATTGGCCTGATAGATATCGCCGGCGGCGATAAAGTCTTTCACCCGCGCAAAACGGCTTTGATAATCGGCGGCGCTCCATTCGGGGTTGAGCGGGCCGGCATAGGCGCGGCCGCGGACCGCGGGCGCCTCAGCGCCGGGAGCACCGAACACGCCCAAGTGCAGCAGGGGCCCTGGCTTCTGTGCCCGGTTCAGGCGCGGTTCCAAGGCATAGCCCAGCTCATAGCCCAGCCAGCCCGCAACATGGCGCCCTTGATCCAGGGCGCCTTGGACCGCCGCCAGGGCCGCCGGCACCTGGGCGGCAGCATCGGCCCGAATGACGGCCAGGGGCTCGGAAAAGACCCGGCGGGGGCCGTCGTCCAGAATGACCAGCATGGGCGGTTTGTGCCTCTCCCCAGGGCCCGGTTCAACCGCACCCGCCATGGCAACCTATGGTTGTATCTCCCAGTTCCTGCACCTTGAATGGACGCGGCTGCGACTTATTTCTGTTCTACCGGCGGCCCATCCTGGGAGCCGGACAGCCGCTCAAGGGAGGGCTGGACATGAACAGGCATACCACCTTTGGAAGCCCCTATTTGCTGGGCTTCGAGCATCTGGAAAGGCTGCTGGAACGCACCGCCCGCACGGCGGGCGACGCCTATCCGCCCTACAATATCGAAGGCCTGGAGGATGGCGGGATCCGCATCACCCTTGCCGTGGCGGGCTTCTCCAAGGAAGAGCTCAGCGTCACCGAAGAGGACCGCCAATTGGTGGTGCGCGGACGCCAGGCTGAGGTTAACGGCAAAACGTTCCTTCATCGCGGCATCGCATCGCGACAATTTTTGCGCAGCTTTGTGCTGGCCGATGGCATCGAAGTGGCTGCTGCCGCGTTGGAAAATGGACTGCTGAGCATCGATTTGGCCCGTAAGCACGTCCAGCCGAGTGTGAGGGTGGTGGATATCAAGACTGGAGACATAGCATGACGGACAGATTTGAAATCGAAGACACGGAAGATCGGCAGCTCACCCCCGGCCGCCTCACCTACATCAAGCCCACCGGCAGCGACGAAGCGCACCGGCTTGGCCTGCTTCCGGCCAATATCGATCTGCCCGACGGCATGAAGCTGTATGTTCTGCATGCCGAGGACGGCAGCGTGCTGGGCTTCACCGATGGCTATGCATCCGCCTATGGCGCGGCGGTCCAGAACGAACTGACGCCCGTCAGCCTGCACTGACGGCAGCGCCGTTAAAAATCGAAAGCCGCGGGATTAACCTCCCGCGGCTTTTTTGTTTAGACTGCCGATATGCGCAAGATATTCCTCGCCTTCGTCCTGCTCGCGTCCCCTGCCCTGGCCCAGGAGCAGCAAGCATCGCCGCCCGCCGACACGCCTGTGCCGGTGCCCGAAGCTGTCACCCCCGCCAACCCGCCCATGACCGGGCCGCGCATTCTGATTTCCACCTCCATGGGCGACATCACACTGCAACTGGATTCGGCGCGCGCCCCCAAGAGCGTCGCCAACATCCTGCGCTATGTGAGAAAGAAGCATTATGACGGCACCGCCTTCTACCGGGTCGCCAAGGGCTTTGTGATCCAGATGGGAAGCTGGGACGCCAACGGCAATGGACGTGGCATCATCCCCGGTCCGGTGCCGCTGGAGGCCAATAACGGCTTGCGGAATTTGCGCGGCGCGGTCGCGCTGGGCCGCATGGAGGCGCCCGACAGCGCCTCGGCCGATTTCTTCATCAACCTGGCCGACAACACGCCGCTGGACCACAAGACCGACGATCCCGGCAACACCACCGGCTATGCCGTGTTCGGCCAGGTCGAAGCCGGCATGGAGGTGGCGGATGCCATCAGCAACGTGCCCACCGGCGGCACCAAGGGACCCATGCCGTCCGAGCAGGAGCCGGTG
>CBHTTW010000209.1:0-5067 GCA_966096025.1 uncultured Alphaproteobacteria bacterium
AACACCATGTCCAAGGGCGATGAGTGGCCGGTCAGCAAAGCGGCGGGCTTGGCATAAAGGCCGGACGGCGCCTCGGCCTTGTTGTCGCCGCCATATTCCGGCGCCGCCAAACGGACGTTGCGCGCACTGTCGTAATAGCTGTAGGGCCAGCCCCAATCGCCGCCCTTGGAAACCTTGTACATTTCCTCGGCGACATTCTCTTCGTCGGTTTCGCTCACCAGCTCGGGCCAGGTGGCGTGCGTGCCACCGCGGCCATGCATCACGCCATACAGCCCGTCGCCCGCGCGCCAATCCAGCGCATCCATATCGCGCAGACCGGTGACGACCTGCTCGCCATCGGACAATTTCTGCCCCGTGCGGCCGGTGTCGAAGCGCCAGATGCCGGCGCGTCCATTCAATTGCGGACAGGGCTTGAGGCCAACCTTGGAGGTCGGGGTTTCGGTGCAGATATTGCCCACACCGGTCACGGTGAGAAACAGGTTGCCCCGGTTGTCGAAGGCCAGCGGACGATTGGGCGAGCCGTTGCCCGGCACGCCGTCCACGATCACGTCCGGCGCGGCACCGGGAACCAGCTCGTCGCCGTTGAACTTGAAGCGATAGACCGAAGTCGGGGTCGAGGCATAAAGCTGGTCACGCCAGAAGCGGATGCCGGTGCCGCCATTGACCGTGCCGAAATGCTCGCTGCGGTCGGCTTTGTGATTGGCATCCAGGTGCACGGCGATTATGCCGTTGTTGGCGCCGCGCGTGGATATATAAAGCGTATCGCGGTTGCGGAAGGCCATATGGCGGATGCCCTTCAGGCCGTCGGCCACCACGCTGGCATGAAAGCCCGCGGGCAGGACCAGGCCATCGGGCTCTTCGGCAAAACTGGGCGCCGAAACGCACACGCAAACGGCCGCAATAGCGGTAATTCTCTTCATTCCCATCCCCTGGACTGTTGTTGTTTTGCGCCAGCCTAATCGGCGCGGCGGGCCAGTGCAAACCCCAGCCGCCAGCCAAGCCCTTTCACGCCTTGGACTTTTCGCCCCCTGACAAATGGCCGCCACCCCTTACGCAAACCCAGTGGCGCTCCCCCTGCCCCGCACCCGCCAATCGCGCTAGGATCGCGCCCGGCGCATAGAAGCAAAAACACGCGCCACGTTGCTTGTGCATTCCAATCCATATCCGGGGGGCCTCATGCGGATAAGTGGTTTGCTTGCCTGCGCCATCGCGCTTCTTCTCACCGCTTCCGCGGGACGCGGCGCGCCCGTGGGCGACGCCGAACTTCGCACCAGCGGCAAGGATCAAGGCAACTGGCTGATGTATGGCCGCACCTATGAGGACCACCGCTTCAGCCCCCTCAACCAGATCAATGAAAAATCGATCGGCAAATTGGGCCTGGCCTGGAGCCAGGAAATGGGGACGACGCGCGGCCTGGAAGCCACCCCGCTGGTGCAGGACGGCATCCTCTACACCAGCAGCGCCTGGAGCATGGTCCATGCCATCGACGCCCGGACGGGAAAAACGATCTGGACCTATGATCCCAAAGTGCCGCGCGCCCGCGCCTATTTCATCTGCTGCGATGTGGTCAATCGCGGCGTGGCGCTGTATCGCGGCAAGGTCTATGTCGGCACCCTCGACGGTCGGCTGATCGCGCTCGATCAAGCCACCGGCAAGCCGGTCTGGGATGTCTCGACCGCCGACAGCGCCAAACCCTATGCCATCACAAGCGCGCCGCGCATCGCGGGCGGCAAGGTGGTGATCGGCAATGCCGGGGCCGAATATGGCGTGCGCGGCTACATCTCCGCCTTCGATGCCCAGACCGGCAAGATGGCCTGGCGCTTCTACACCGTGCCCGGCGATCCGGCGAAGGGATATGAATCCAAGGCGATGGAAGCCGCCGCCAAGACCTGGAAAGGCGAGTGGTGGAAAGTCGGCGGCGGCGGCACGGCCTGGGAAGGCATTGTCTATGATCCCGCCCTGGACCTGCTTTATTTCGGTACCGGCAATCCCACGGCCTGGTACCGCGACCTGCGCGGCGGCACCAGCGACAATCTCTACACCGCCACCATCCTGGCGGTGCGCGCCAAGACCGGCGAACTGGCCTGGCATTTCCAGAACACGCCGGGGGACAATTGGGACTTCGATTCCACCCAGCCTTTGGTCCAGGCCGATCTGATGATCGGCGGCCGCACCCGCATGGTGATCATGCAGGCCAACAAGAACGGCTTCTTTTATGTTCTCGACCGCGCCACCGGCGAATTCATTTCCGGCAAGCCCTTTGTCAGCGGCATCACCTGGGCCAAGGGGCTCGACCCCAAAACGGGGCGACCCATCGAAGAGCCCGACGCCAGCAAGCCCGCCATCATTTCGCCCGCGCCCGATGGCGCGCATAATTGGAATCCCATGGCGTTCAATCCAACCACCGGGCTGGTCTATTTCCCGGCAAAGACCGGCACCCAGTCGCTGCACGTTCCCGACACCAACTGGAAATACAATCCCGACACCAGCAATCTGGGCCGCGCTCCCGGCTATGAAGGCCCGCTGCGCGACAAGATGAAGGCCATGCCGTCACCGGTGGGAGAATTGCTGGCCTGGAATCCGGTGACCCAGCGCGCCGCCTGGCGCGCCAAATATCCCGTCGCGGTGGGCGGCGGCGTGCTGGCCACGGCGGGCAACCTGGTGTTCCAGGGCCGCGCCGACGGCATCCTCGCCGCCTATCGCGCCACCGACGGCAAGCAGGTTTGGAGCTTCGATGCCAAGACTGGCATCATGGCGCCGCCGGTGACCTACAGCATCGGCGGGGTGCAATATCTCTCGGTGCTGGCGGGATGGGGCGGGCCCGACGGCCTGGGCAATGATCCCAGCTGGGGCCCGGCAAAACCGGGCTATGGCCGGCTGCTCACCTTTACGCTTGGTGGCAATGCGGCGTTCAATCCGCCCGCCTTCGGTCACAAGACCCCGCCGCCCATGCCCGCCATCACGGTGAATGTTTCGCCGGAAGTCGTGCATCAAGGCAAACTGCTTTATGGCGACAATTGCGCCGGCTGCCATGGCGGCAATGTCATCGCGGGGCCCCTGCCCGATCTGCGCTATGCCAGCAAACAGACTCTGGAAGGCATCCAGGGCATCGTGCTGGGCGGAACACGCGCTTCGATGGGCATGCCGTCCTTCGCAAAGATTCTCAATCCCGCCCAGGTCAAGGCGATCCAGGCCTATATCGTGTCGCGGGCGCGCGAGGACGCGGTCAAGAAGCCCTGATTTCATGGTGCAACCGGCGGACGCAGGCGGCATGATGCGTCCGTCCCTTGAGAGATGCCCATGCGCAGCTTTTCGGCGGTTTGAAGCGATAGGGAGTGGCGTCATGAAACTGGCGGGCATCTGCGCAGTGTTGCTGGTCCTGTCCCCGCCGGCCGCATTGGCCGATGCCGGGGCGGGAAAACCCTCGCCCGCGCCCAAATCCGGCGACGGCCTTGTCTACAATGCGGGAGGCTGCCCCAAGGGACAGTTGCGGAAATATACCGATGGCGGCTCGGGACCCGGATCGGATTGCGGCAGCTGGGATATCGACGAAGCCAACATCGCCTATGTTCATACAATGCCGCAGCACAATCTGCACTGGGTCTGTCCGGCCTTCGCCTCCTGCGATCCGGGCGGCGCCGCCCGTTCGATGCAGATCGACGAGTAATCCTAGGCCCGGGTCAATTTCGCGTTACCGGCGAGTTCTTCAATCTGGTCGCCGCGCAGAATGGTCGGCGTGACCCCGTCGCGGCCCATTTTCAAATAGGTCTCGGGCTTGCTCTGGCTGGGAAGACGGTTCCAGCGCCGAAGGCATTGCGCAAGCGTCCCGACGCAGAAGACGTGGCCCTTGGTTGCAAGCGTGGCGGCGGTATAAGGGGACAGTTCCATGGCTGCTGCATAGGCAAGGCAAGTGGCAGGATTAAGACGGAAGGGAAGCTTTGTTCCGCATGGCAAGGCGTTAAGGGCATGAAGCGGCTGTTGCACAAACACACAAAATTGAAGCGGTCGGCGCACGGTCTTGGGCTTTTCGCCACCGGGCCGGTGAAAAAAGGCGCGGTGGTTGCCGAATATTGGGGCGAAATCGTCACCGGGGAAGAGATGACCCGCAGCAACGGAAAATACTTCTTCGAACTTGAAAGCGGCATGGCCATCAACGGCAAGCCCCGGGCCAATATGGGCCGCTACATCAACCATTCCTGCTTTCCCAATTGCGAGCCCAAGGAAGACAGGTCGGGACAGCGCATCTTTATTGTCGCCAAACGCAACATCAAGGCGGGCGAGGAGTTCGGCTACAGCTACGGCAAGGACTATTGGGAGGAATATATAAGGCCCATCGGCTGCCGCTGCGGCTGCGGCGGCGCGGGGCCGAAAAAATGGAGCTAACCCGCGCGGCTATTCCGCCGGCTGCGGCGCCGCTACGGGCGATGGCGCCTGCTCTTGAGGTCGTTTGCGGAAGGTGTGGTGATTGAAGGGCGCCAGCATCAGCCCGGCAAAGGATTTGGGATAATTCTCCACATCCCCCAACCCGATATCGTCGCTGGGCTGCTTGCCTTTGGGCAGATAGAAAGTGCCGAACAGCAGATCCCAGATGATGCCATCGCCGCCGTAATTGGTGTTGCCTGCCCGCACATTCTGGGCGTGGTGATACCGGTGGTTCTTGGGCGACGAGAAAATATAGTCGAACGGCCCCAGGATCACGTCCATATTGGTGTGCTGGAAGCGGCCGATGGTACGGCTCATCAGGTACGACACGAAAATGATTTCGACCGGCGCCTTCACAAAGGCCAGCGGGATCGCCCACAGAAAACCGTTCACCAGCCTTTCCAGCGGGTGGGACCGCGTGCCGTTGAACCAATAGAGGCGCTCGGAGGAATGGTGCACGGCGTGCCAGCGCCACATGAAGCTGTTTTCATGCATCCAGCGGTGGTACCAGTAGCGGAAGAAATCGTTGATCACCAACAGCAGGAAGACCTGCACCACGCCGGGAAGCGCCGACGGCCAGATGGACCGGCCGATGGCCGGCGATATCTGTTGCACCACGATGGCGATGGTCGCCAGTTGCAGCGG
>CBHTTW010000210.1:0-5048 GCA_966096025.1 uncultured Alphaproteobacteria bacterium
GGCCACCTCCCCTTCCTGCGCGCTTACGCGCGCGAAGGGGAGGAGATCAGTGAAGATATCGCCGCAATCCCGCTGAAACTTGGCGCCAGCAGAGCCGCATTGCGCCCTGTGACGCCGCCCAGGGCATAGACCGGCACCGGCGCATGGCCGGCGATGAAAGCGGCGCGGACCGGCGTCAAAGCGCGCGCCGCCGGGTGGCTGGCCGTGGCGAAAACCGGCGACAGAAACACCGCATCCAGGAAATGCGCATTCATCAAGGCGCGCAGGGAATGCGCCGACGAAGTAATGATCCAATGGGGAAACCGGCTGCGCCAATGCGCCGCTTCGCGCATGCGCGACTGCGGCAAATGCAGCCCCGCCGCGCCGGTTTGCGCCGCCAGTGCGGGATCATCGGCGATCAGCAAGGTCGCCAGGCCGGACAATTGCCGCGCCAGCTTGTGACGCTGTCTTTCCTCGCGCGCCCGCACCACCACCACACTGCCGGGCGGCAAGGCGCGCGCCGCCTGTACCCAATCGGCCGCCCGATCATCAGTCATCAACACCAATGGCATATCGGCGTTGAGCCTCCCCGCGCTGCGAAGCAGCGCATTGAGACTGACGCGGTGGATTGATAGGTTCGCGACCATGACGATTTCACAGAATCTCGAAGACATACTGGCGCGCATCGCGGCGGCGCGAAAGGCGGCAATCGCGCCCGCGCCCGCCACCCATCTGGTGGCGGTGTCCAAGACGGTGCCGCAGGACGGCATCCGCCAGGCGCTTGCCGCAGGCCAGCGCCTGTTCGGCGAGAACCGGGTGCAGGAAGCGCAGGCCAAATATCCGCAGCTGAAAGACGAATACCCCGATGTGGAATTGCATCTGATCGGCCCCTTGCAGAGCAACAAGGTCAAGGAAGCGGTGGCATTGTTTGACGTGATCCAGAGCCTGGACCGCATCAAGCTGGCCGATGCCTTGGCGGCGGAGCGGGATAAGTCCGGCAAATGCCCGCGCCTGTTCCTGCAGGTCAATACCGGCGAGGAGCCGCAAAAGGCGGGTGTTGTGCCGCAGGAAGCCGCCGGCTTGATCGCCCATGCCCGCAAACTCGATCTGCCGCTGGAAGGCCTGATGTGCATTCCCCCCGCCGATGACGACGCCGCGCCGCATTTCGCCTTCCTGGCCAAGCTGGCGCGCGAGTATGGATTGCAGAATCTCAGTATGGGGATGAGCGGAGATTTCGAACTGGCGGTGAAGTTCGGCGCCACCCATGTCCGGGTTGGTACCGCGATTTTCGGCGCCAGGGAAAAAGAAGATCAGCCGATAGCTACTTGATCGCCCGGCTTCAGCTGTTCGATCGCCGCCAGTAGATCGTCCAGTGCCATCGCCACACAGCCTTGGGTCACGGAATAATCCGGCCGGGCCAGATGCATGAAAATGGCGCTGCCCTTGCCCGGCACCACCGGGTGATCGTTATAGCCCAGCACCGCCACCAGATCGTAGAGGTGATCCTCGCGCCATAGGGTCTCGGCGCTGGCGGGATAGGGAAGCTTGACCAACCGGTTGTAATTGGGATCATCCGGCGCATCGCACCAGCCGTCTTCGGCCTGGATCGCACGCAACGGTAGATGTGTGCGCGGCGCCGCGATCCGGTCGGCGCGATAAAAAATTTCCCGCACCGGAAAAATTCCGCGCGGCGTGATGCCGTCGCCCTCGCCGCCCTTGACGGCAATACCGCCGGGACCGATGGCGGCGCGGCGCGCGCCCGCGCCCCAGTTGAGCCAGGCGCCGCTAGGACCGGCAGTGACGATGAGATTCATGAAGCTTGTATAGCCGCGTCAGTGGACGCTGGCGAGAACCGGCAGCGGGCTAACTTGAACAAGACCCATCGAGCGGCGATAAGCATAAAGCGCGCGGCTGGCGGTGTCGCTGTCCACGCCCTTGGCCGACAAGGCATTGCTGAAAGCCGCGACATCCAACCCGTCGGAAGCCGCGCCGGGCAGGGCAGGCAGTTCGGCCGTAGGCAATGAGAGATTGGTGGTAACGGGTGTCGACGCGACTTTGGCGGCCTTGCTCTTTTCGCCGCTCTCAAGCAACGAAAGCGCGGTGTCTTCGAAACTCTTTCCCGTGATGCCTTTGAACACCACATCGGCGATCGAGCTGATGGCGCCCCACATCCCGCCATACAGGGTGCCGCCCATGATCTTTTCGACCGAACCGATCTTGTCGCCGGTGATGGCGCGATAGATGGTGCCGATGACGGGGATGTGCTGCAGCGGATTGACCACGTCCAGCAAGTGATCGAAGAAGCCTTCTTCTTCCTTGACGCCGGTATCCGCCGCCTTAGCCGCGGTGGAGGTGACGGACTCGGCCCGCGGCTCGGCGCGCGACTCCGTCCGAGCTGGGCCGGGCGAGGAGACCATGGAGTGATATTGAAGGCTATAGACGCTCATAGCCTTCGCTGGAAGCAAGAGCCGCGCCAATGATCGCTCGGAATTTTTTCCGCGCTATTGCTGGAAATTTATCCGCCCGGCGACGGATGAGAGCGGCAAAATTTGCCGAGCGCGCGCTGGCCGCGCTAGTCTCAAATCGCCCCGAACCAGTCCATAGCGAATCATGCCGACCCGAATCCTTTTGGCCGAGAGTGACGATGTGCTGCGCGCCAGCCTGGCCGAGCAATTGGAGCAGGAAGGCTATGACGTGGTGCCGGCCGCCGACGCACAAGCGGCCTTGATCGCGGTGCGCGAAACACTGAGTTTTGCGATTATCGGGCTTGGCGATGGCGAGCAGCTGGCGGCCCAGCTGCGGGAGCGGGGATTAAGCTGCCCCCTGCTGCTCTTGACCAACGGCGAGACCGCATCGGCCCAGGAATGCCTGGCCCGGCCGTTCCGGATTTCCGCGCTTTTGGCGCGTCTGCATGCGCTGAACACCCACCATGCCCCCGCCGACGACGCGGCGGTGCGTATCGGGCCCTACACCTTCCACCCCTCCGCCAAGCTGCTGCAGGCCGATGGCCGCAAGGTCCGGTTGACCGAGAAAGAGACCAATATCCTGAAGTTCCTTCATGCCAGTTCCGGAACCGTGCCGCGCGATATCCTGCTGCATGAGGTGTGGGGTTACAGCCCGGCGGTCGCGACCCACACTTTGGAGACCCATATCTACCGCCTGCGCAAGAAAATCGAACAAGATCCAGCGAATGCCCAGATCCTGCTGACCGAAGGCGGCGGCTATCGGCTTAGCGCATAAATTAACGGGTTCGCGGCACGATTTACGAATTGTTTAATGCCCGTTAACCACCTCGTCCTAGAACGAGGGAATGGCAAAAAAGCCCGCCAAATCCTTTTCCATTCCGAAGCGGCGCATCCCGCGCGGCGTGCCGGCGCGCGCCGAAGCCAAACCCGGTCCCAAGCGCGGCGGATCGACCTGGCCCTATGTGCTTTTGATGATCTGCGGCTGGGGCGTGATTTTCGCCGGGCTGTTTTTTTCGCATTTCCTTTCCGGCCTGCCCGACACACGCAATCTGATGATCAGCGGCCCCTCGCAGGACGTCACCATCCTGGATGATCGCGGCCGCCTGATCGCGCGGCGCGGCCTGACTCAAGGCCGGATGGTGCATGTGCAGGACCTGCCCGCTTATGTATCGGGCGCTTTCATCGCCATCGAGGACCGCCGCTTCCGGTCCCATATCGGTGTCGATCCCATCGGACTGGTGCGCGCCGCACTCAAGAACATGATGGCGGGCCGGGTGGTGCAAGGCGGCTCCACCATTACCCAGCAGCTCGCCAAAAATCTTTTCCTCAGTCCCAGCCGCACCTTCGACCGCAAGATGCAGGAAGCCATGCTGGCCCTGTATTTGGAGTCGCGTTACTCCAAGGACCAGATCCTGACCCTGTATCTCAACCGGGTCTATTTCGGCGCCGGTGTCTATGGCATCGAAGCGGCGTCGGAAAAATTCTTCGGCAAGCATGCCGGCGAACTGGGCCTGACCGAGGCCGCGATGATAGCCGGCAGCGTCAAGGCACCCGCCCGCTACAATCCCTTTTCCGATTCCGACGCCGGGCTGGCGCGCGCCAGGACCGTGCTCAACGCCATGCAGAGCGCCGGCTTCATCGATGAGAATACCCGCGTCCTGGCCCAGGCGACACGGCCGCGCATCGTGCGCGCCAACGGCACGCCGGGCTCGGGCTGGTTTGCCGATTGGGTGATGGCGCATTTGCCCGATCTGGTCGCGCCGTCCGCGCAGCCGGTGATTGTCGAAACCAGCTTAGACCTTCAGACCCAGGTGCTGGCCGAGCGCGCCGTGGCGCACAGCCTGGCGGCGGAGGGCGAGCAGTACAAGGCCAGCCAGGCCGCCCTGGTGGCGATGACGCCGGATGGCGCGATCCGCGCCATGGTGGGCGGCAGGACTTACAACGGCTCCGGCTTCAATCGCGCCACCGACGCGGTGCGCCAGCCCGGCAGCGCCTTCAAGCCTTTCGTCTATCTTACCGCCCTGGAGCATGGCCACACGCCCGACGAGACGGTGAATGACGGGCCGGTCGATATTCGCGGCTGGCGGCCGTCAAATTATGAAGGACGGTTCAAGGGCGAGATTCCCCTGATCCAGGCCTTTGCGGAATCCTCCAATTCGGTGGCGGCGCAATTGACCGCCGATGTCGGCCCCAAGGAAGTGGCGCGCACCGCCCACCGCCTGGGCATCGCCTCGCCGCTTTCGGAAGTTTCGTCCTTGGCCCTGGGCACCTCCGGCGTCACGCCGCTGGAATTGACCGGCGCCTATGCGCCCTTCGCCAATGGCGGCAATGCGGCACAGCCCTTCGGCGTGCTGCGCGTCAAGACCCGGTCCGGGAAAGTGCTGTATCAGCGCAAGCCGTCCGGCCTGGGCGCGGTGATGAGTGTCCATGACAATATGCAGATGACGCAGCTGATGCAGGAAGTGACGGCCACGGGAACCGGACGGGCGGCGCGGCTGGAAGGCCGCCCCACCGCGGGCAAAACCGGCACCACCCAGGACTTTCGCGATGCCTGGTTTGTCGGCTTCACCGCCGATCTGGTTTGCGGCGTGTGGATCGGCAACG
>CBHTTW010000211.1:0-5044 GCA_966096025.1 uncultured Alphaproteobacteria bacterium
CAGCCGCGAACTGCAGGAAGGCGCATTTCTTGGTCGTGGCTTCATGAAGGGTGACAGCCAAATCCGGCCGCAGCGCCGCCAGAACCAGGCCCGGAAATCCGGCGCCGGAACCCAGATCCGCCAGGCTGCGGGCTGCGGCCGGGATAAGGGGGGCCAGCTGGGCGCTATCCCAGAAATGCCGGGACCACAGGTCGGGCAGGGTGCTTTTGGCCACCAGATTGTGGCGGGCATTCCAGTCCACCAGAACATCGGCATAGGCCTTCAGCCGGGCGAGTGTTTCACGTGAAACACCTGCCTTGGCGGCAAACTCCTCGGGCCCGAATTCAGGCACGGGCGGCTTTGACCTTTTGAGCGCCCTTCACATGCGCCAGCACCAGGGTCAGGGCGGCGGCCGTAATCCCTTCGATCCGTGCGGCTTGGCCCAAGGTGGCGGGCCGAATACGCTCCAGCTTCTGGCGAACTTCATTGGAGAGCCCAATCACGGCGCCATAATCCAGACTGGCGGGCAGGGTGCGGCCTTCATCCTTCCGGAAAGCGAGAATGTCGGCATCCTGGCGGTCCAGATAACCGGCATACTGGGCATCGATTTCCAACTGCTCAACGATATCAGCATCCAACGACGCTAGTTTGGGCCAGATACGCACCAACCTATCGAATTGCGCTAGAGCAAGCAGCTCCAGGCCATTCCGCCGGACTCCATCCATACGGATGACCAAGTCATGCTTGGCAGCCTCATTTGGGGTCAGCGAAAGAGAGGCCATTGTTTCACGTGAAACAGCCAATCTCTCCATCTTAGCCGCGAAGGCCCCGGCCCGCTCACCCTTGACGATACCATTCTGCTCACCCAGCCGGGTCAGGCGCTGATCGGCATTGTCGGAACGCAGGGTCAGGCGATACTCGGCCCGGCTGGTGAACATGCGATAGGGCTCCGACACCCCCTTGGTGACCAGATCGTCCAGCATCACCCCGATATAGGCCTGGGCTCTATCCAGAATAACGGCCTCGGACCCGCCGGCGGCGCGAGCGGCATTCCAGCCGGCCATCAGGCCCTGAGCGGCCGCTTCCTCATAGCCGGTGGTGCCGTTGATCTGGCCTGCCAGGTAGAGGCCCGGGACCGCCTTGACCTCCAAGGCCGGCGACAGCTCGCGCGGGTCGACATAGTCGTACTCGATGGCATAGCCAGGGCGTTGGACCTGCGCCTTTTCGAGCCCGGGAATGGTCGCCAGCAAAGCCAGCTGGACATCCTGGGGCAGGGAGGTGGAAATGCCATTGGGGTAGATCAGATTTGAGTTAAGTCCTTCTGGCTCAAGGAAAATCTGGTGCGACTCGCGGTCCGCAAAGCGGCTGACTTTATCTTCGATAGAGGGACAGTAACGGGGCCCGGTCGAGGCAATTTGGCCCGAATACATCGGCGAGCGATGCAGATTGGCCCGGATCACCGCATGGGTGGCCAGGGTGGTGCGGGTGATGCCGCAGGCGATCTGGGGGGTGGTGATCCGGGTGGTCAGGAAGGAAAAGGGCGAGGGCGGGTCATCGCCCTGCTGCATTTCCAGGCTTGCCCAATCGATGGTCTCACGGTCCAGGCGCGGCGGGGTGCCGGTCTTCAGACGGCCCATGCGAAGCCCCAAGCCATAAAGCGTCTTGGACAGGCCGATGCTGGGTGCTTCCACGCCATCGGCAATCTTCATCCGCCCGGCGGGAATTTTGGTCTCGCCGATATGGATCAGGCCATTGAGAAAGGTGCCGGTGGTGAGCACGACCTTGCCGCAAGCAATGCTATCGCCATCGGCAGTCAATACGCCGGTGACAATCCCGTCCTTTAAAATCAGGTCTTCCGCGCTTGCCGCACGAATATCCAAATTGGAAATGCTGCGCAGCATGGATTGCATTGCTGCGCGGTAGAGTTCGCGGTCGGCCTGGGCGCGCGGCCCGCGCACCGCCGGCCCCTTGCGGCGATTGAGCAAGCGAAACTGGATGCCGGCGGCATCCGCGACCTTGCCCATCAGCCCGTCCAGGGCGTCGATCTCGCGCACCAGATGGCCCTTGCCCACGCCGCCGATGGCGGGATTGCAGGACATCTCGCCCAAAGTCTCGAGACTGTGGGTGAGCAGCAAAGTCCTGGCGCCAAAGCGCGCCGAAGCCGCCGCCGCTTCGCAGCCGGCATGGCCTCCGCCGATCACAATCACGTCATAGGGCTTCATCTGCGGCTCAATACGCGCCGCCGATTTCATCCACAAGCGAAAGATTGGGCGGCGCCCGCCGCCTTATTTTCCGATGCAAAAATCCCGGAAGACGAAATCCAGCAGCTCTTCGATATCCACCCGCCCGGTGATGCGTCCGATGTCGCGCATCGCCAGCCGCAAATCTTCCGCCAGCAATTCCGGATGGGAGGCGGGCGCAGTCAGGCCATGCTGCAGGTGACCGAGGGCTTCGCCCAGGGCATGACGATGACGCGGCCTAGTCAGCGAGGGCGCGCCGTCCTTGCTCTCCAATTTATGCTGCACCTTTTGCTGCAGCATTTTCACCAGCCCGGAAACGCCTTCACCGGTCTTGAGCGAGATGCAAAGTCCGTCGCGGACGAAGCCAAGATCGACCTTATTCCACACGATTAAATCGGGCTCGGGCAGATCGGCTGGCAAGCCTTGGCGCTGATTTGCTGCAGACCCGTCCAGCAGCAAAAGCGTCATGCCGCACGCAGCATGGGACAGCGCCCTGCGCACGCCTTCGGCCTCAATCGGCTCATCGGTCGGGCGCACCCCCGCCGTGTCGGCCACCTGCAGCAAATAGCCGCCAATATCCAGCCGCGCTTCCACCACGTCGCGGGTGGTGCCGGGGACGTCAGAGACAATGGCGATGTCGCGCCGCGCCAAGGCATTGATCAGAGACGATTTGCCGGCATTGGGCGGGCCCAAAATCGTCAGGCGCAAACCTTCCCGCAAACTCTCGCCCCGCCCTGCATCGTCCATATGACGTTGAATTTGCTTGATAATTTCAATTACCCCGGTTCGGGCGGCAGCAAACTCCGCCTCGCCCACCCCGTCATCGGAAAAATCGATAGCTGCTTCGGCCCGCCCTAGCGCGGCGATCAGAACCGTTCGCCACCCCTCATAAAGGTCGGCCAGCGCCCCATCATGCTGGCGCAGCGCCTGACGCAGCTGGGCCGGGGTTTCGGCATCGACCAGATCGGCCACGGCTTCCGCCCGGGTCAGGTCCAGCTTGCCATTTTCCACCGCGCGGCGGCTGAACTCCCCCGGCTCGGCGGGGCGCAGGCCCAAAGTGGACAGGGCCGCGAACAGCGCCTCGCGAATGGCGCGGCCGCCATGAATGTGAAATTCCGCCACATCCTCGCCGGTGAAACTGTGGGGGGCCGGAAACCACAGCAGCAAAGCCTGGTCGATCTCGGCCCCTTGATAGGCCAGCCGCCGCAGCGCCGCCTGGCGGGGCGGGGGCAGGGGCCCGGCCAGTGCCCGCACGCAGTCACCCGCAAGCCCACCGGAAACCCGCACCACCGCCACACCGGCGCGGCCGGGATGGCTGGCGAGCGCGAAAATACTGGGAGGCGGCAAAGCTATCTGCCGTCCTTTTTGACCATGGCGGTGGCGCTGTCCCACATCGCCTTCTGGAATTTCTGGAAGGCCTCGGGGCCGCCCAGCGGCATCCAGGCCCGCATCATCCCTTCCGGATCATTGGCGTCGAAGGCCTGTTTCATCCGGGTCTGCATGTCGTCCAGCATCCTCTTCTGGATGGGCGCGACATCCGGCAACCCCATGAAGGCACGGGCTTCTTCCGGGGTCATGTCCATCTCTATATGCACCTTCATGGCGGCACCTTTGGCAGGGGTTTCGGGGGCCTTGTTTTCGATGTAAGTAACCCCGCCCCAAAAACATCACAGAAGCGGGCCGGCGGGAAGCTTCCTTCCGTGCGCCCCATGGAATGGACCAATGAGCCTGAGCGACGCGACCAGCCCCTATCTGCTTTCCCATAAGGACAATCCCATCCGCTGGCGGCTTTGGGGGCCGGAAGCCCTGGCCGAAGCCAAGGCCCAGGACAAACCCATCCTGCTCAGCCTGGGCTATATCGGCTGTCACTGGTGCCATGTCTTGAACCAGGAGGCTTTCAGCGACGGCGAGATCGCTGCCCTGATCAACGACAATTACATTCCGATCCTGGCCGATCGCGACGAACGTCCCGACCTGGACATGCTCTATCAGGGCGCCGCGGGCCTGATGGGTCATCCCGGCGGCTGGCCGCTGAATGTTTTTCTCACCCCCGACGGCGCGCCCTATTGGGTCACCGGCTATCTCTCGTCGCAAGACTCGCCGGAGCAGCCGAGCTTCCGCCGCCTGGTCTCCGACAATGTCGCGCTGTGGAAGAACGACCGCGCCCGCGCCGAAACCGTTGCCCTGCAAGTGCGGCAAGCCGTGGAAAATCTCTACAACCGCAACATGAGCGTGCCCCAGGAAGAAATGAACCTGGATCTGTCGGCTCTGCGCATCGCCCAGCGCTACGATATTTTCTTCGGCGGCGTGCTGGGCCCCCAGAAATTCCCCAACGTGCTGCTGCTGGAATTGTTGTGGCGCGCCTATCTGCGCACCGGCACACCGCAATTCAGCCAGCTCATCTTCGTCACGCTCGACGCCATCCTGTTCGGCGGCACCTATGACCATATCGGCGGCGGCTTCTTCCGCCACGCCATGGACGAGCGTTGGGCCGAGCCTTCCTTCGAGAAGATGCTTTACGACCAGGCGTTGATGGTCGATTTCTGCACCTCGGTCTGGCAGATGAACCGCAACGAATTGTGCCGCCAGCGGATAACCGAGACCATCAATTTCGTGCTGCGCGACATGAAGGTGGGCGATGCCTTCGCCTCATCCATCTCATCCGGCAGCCAGACCGAAGACGCCAAATACTATACCTGGAGCGAGGCGGAGATCGATGCCGGCCTGACCGGCACCTTCTCGGCGCGCTTCAAGCAGGTCTATGGCATCAGCCGCGACGGCAATGTGATGGGCCGCAATCTGCCGCGCCGGCTGGGCAATCCCGC
>CBHTTW010000212.1:0-5037 GCA_966096025.1 uncultured Alphaproteobacteria bacterium
TGCCGGGCGAGTCGGAGATACCGACCGAGGGCATTTCGCGGATGCTGTCGCCGATGTCGATCTTGGCGTCGCGATTCAGCTGCTCGATGCCGATCACGGTGACCGGGGTCGGCGCCTCATAGCCTTGAATTTGCAGGCGCGACGCGCTGGAAGTGATTTGTTCTTCCGACGGTGTCTGCGGCTGGGCTTGCGCGGCCGATATTGCCGCGACCATGGCGGCCATAGAGCCGCCAAGCATCAGTTTTTTGCCAAGATTTTCCATGGTGCCCCCCGCACAAAGGTAACTTGTTGATTGGTGATGTTCTAAAAAGCGATGCGAACTCGTTCTGTTTGTTTGTTTTTGTCGTCGCAGTAATCGAATGTGTTAGCGATTACATACGCGACACAGCGTTACAGAATGGAAATCTCGCCGCCAATGCATTTGTCAGTCAAGTGCGGTTGGGCAACGGTGGCCGGTAAAAGCAACAGCGATGGCCCGAAATCGCCTCGTGCCGCTCGCAAATAGCAGACTGACAAAATCCCAATTCGCCACCGCACAACGAACGAAACCTCTCACTATGCGACGATCTTTGTAGGCGACACTTGGATATTCGCACGTATTATACTGTATACAATGCGGTCGCTGTTGCAGTGCGGTGGAGCCAATGGCAGCGCGCCGCTTTCAAACATAAATTTTTTGCAATGATTGCTCTAAGCCTCGGCAGGATCGGGGTTTCCTGCTGCTCGCCAACAACGCTAGGCTGCGAAACAGGCAAACGGGGCACAGACTCAGGAACATGATACGGATTTGCTTGGCTAACCCGGCCATGATGCGGGACGACTCGAAGTCATGATGCCTCATCAAGCCATCGCCATGGGCTGGCAATATCTGCAAAGCGGCAATGTCGCGGCCGCCGAAGCCGCCATTCGCCCGCTGATCGCCACCGGCATCAACGCCGATCTGGTGCCGTTGCTGGGGGCCATCCGGTTGCAGCAGGGACGTTTTTCCGAAGCCGCGCCGCTGTTCGAACAGGCCCGCAAACTTCATCCCGCCACCTTGCGCTTCGCCTATTTCCATGGCGCGGCGCTGGCCGGCATGAACCAGTTGGATGCGGCGGCGGCGGCCTATCAGGCGGCCATCAAGTCGGAACCGGAATTCGCGGACTCCTACCTTGCCTTGGGCCTGGTGCAGCGAAAACAGGGCCTTCCCGAAGAGGCCGCGAACACCTATCGCAAATTGCTGCGCCTTCATCCCCAAAATGCCGGCGTCCATGTCGCCCTGGCTTCGGCGCTGGCGGAGATGAAGCAATTCACCGAAGCCGAGGTGCCGCTCAAGCGCGCGCTCGGCTTTACCACCGATCCCAACATGCTGGCCGGAATCCACAACAATCTGGCGGTCGTCCAGATGCAGCAGAGCAAGCATGAAGAGGCCCTGGAAAGCCTGGATCGTACCCAGGCGCTGGCGCCGCAAATACCGGACCTGGACCGGCACCGCATCAACATTCTGTTTCAGTTGGGGCGCTTTGAGGAATGTCTGGCGCTGTACCGAAAGCTGCTGGACCGCGATCCCGCCGACGCGCCCTTGCACCAGGCCTATAACAGCCTGCTCCATCGGCTTGGCCGCAAGGACGAATATCTCGCCTCTTATGACCGGGCGCCGCAGACCCGCGAGGTCCTGCTGGGCAAAGCCAATATGTTGGGCATGCAAAAGCGCGGCGCGGAAATGACGGAAATATGCGACCGGCTGCTGGCGCGCGATCCCCAGGATTTGACCGCCGCGGTCACCAAGGCCAACGGGCTGGGATTGATGGGACAGTATGGCGAAGCGGTATCGGCGTTCGAGGCCGTCATCGCCCGCCACAGCGGCGATCCGGTGCTTTTTGCCAGCGCCGCTTCCGCCGCGCTTCTGGCCGGCGATCCGCAAAAAGCCGAACGCTTCTGTCAGGCGGGACTGCTGCACAACCGCTACGACCAGAACTGCCTGGCCTTTCTGGGCACCGCCTGGCGGTTGATGGACAATGAATGGGACGAAGACCTCAACCGTTACGACAATCTGGTCCGCGTCTTCGATCTGGAGCCGCCGGACGGATTTTCCAGCATGGAAGACTTCAATACCGAGCTGGGCGACTATCTGGCGGGTCTGCATCCCCAGACCGACGCCTATCTGGAGCAATCCCTGCGCGGCGGCACCCAGACCGAAGGCAATCTGTTCGGCGCCGGCCATGGCCTGGTGGAAAAATTGCGGCCCCGCATCGAACAGGCGATCTCCGATTTTGCCGCGGCCCTGCCCGGAGACGAGCGGCACCCTTTCCTGTCGCGGCGAGGCAGGCAGTTCCAATATGCCGGTTCCTGGTCGTCCTTGCTGCGGGACCAGGGCTTTCACGTCAATCACCTGCATCCCAAGGGCTGGATCAGCTCCTGCTATTACGTGACCGTGCCGCAGGAAACCAAGGATGAAGACAGCCGCAACGGCTGGATCAAATTCGGCGAACCCGACATAAACGTGCCGCTGAAAAACCCGATCCGCCGCGCGGTGCAGCCCTTTGCCGGCCGGCTGGTGCTGTTTCCGTCTTATATGTGGCATGGCACGGTGCCGCTCAGCGCGCCCACGGCCCGCACCACGATTGCCTTCGACGTCATACCGGAGTAAGCGGCGGCCGATATCAACCGGCGGGAGAGATCATGCGGACATTGTGCTTGTGCCTGTCGCTTGTCTTTCTCGCCGCGCCTTGCGCCTTGGCCGCTCCCGATATCGCCGATATCCCGGTCGCAACCATCGACGATTTGGGTACGGCGATGGCTTTGAAAGCCAATTTCCATCTGCCGCCTCAAGCGCGGCGCGCGGCGCAGATGCCGCTGCTGCTCTACATCCACGGCAAGGGCGGCGCCTATGACGATCCGCGCGACAAGGTGGTGCTGCGGGTGCTGGACCAGATGGGCAAGCGCGGCATTGCGGTGGCGCGCATCGATTACCGCAAAAGCGGACGCATGCCGCAGATGCTGTTCGATACCAAAGCCTATATCCGCTACTTCCGCGCCAATGCCGCCAAATACAACATCGATCCGGGCCGCATCGGCATATGGGGCGTGTCGCGCGGCGGCAACCTGGCCGCCATGCTGGCGGTGACCGGCGACATCAAGGAGCTGGAAGGCGATATCGGCGGCAACACCAATCAATCGAGCATGCTCCAGGCCTCGGTGATCGAATCCCCGCTGACCGACATGTTTCTCTCGACCGACGAAAAGGCCGCCGCCATGTTCGGCGACTATCTGGGCACCAACGAAAATGATTCAAAAGCGATTGTCGCGGCCTATCGCAAACACGATACGCAAAGCCCTTATTGGAAGGATGTGCTGCGCATCCAGCAGGTCAATCCGCTGAATTATGTGAAAAAGGAGTCCCCGCCCGCCTTGATCGCCTGCGGCGGGTTGGATCCGGCCAATGTCATCCTCAATTGCAGCGCCATGTTCGACAAATATATCCAGGCGGGCGCCACGGCCTCTTATTATGCGTTGTCGTCCGGCACCCATGTGCGGGTGGGCAGCGCCATCGAAACCGCCTCGGCCGATTGGCTGGCGGAGCGGCTGGCGAAAAACCCGCCCGGCATCTTTCCGGGTGAATAGTGGGCCGGGCGAGTAGCTATTTCTTGCCGCACACGCTTTGCGCGACGGCGGGAAATTCATCCAGGCTGACCCAGTGCATGGTCTGGGCGGTCGCATATTTTTCCTTTTTGGGCGAGACGCTGTCGACATAATCGCTGCCGAAGCGGCGGCCCGGACAATCCACCAGATATTTTTGGGCGGAGAAGAACAGCTGCTCATTAAAGCTGAAGACCTGCGCCTGTTTCTTCTTGGGCACCCAAAAACGGGTCCAGAAAATTTTATAGACACCTTCCTGCTTGATGCTGCGCAGATTGATCTGATGCTCGATCTTGCCGCCCTGCGACGTCTTGAATGTCACCCAACCGTCCTTGGCAGGCTGGGCCATCGCGCCGGACGCAATCAGGCAGAGCGCCAGCGCTATCGATTTTTTCATCGCACTCAATCGCACAACATGGTGAAGTTGGTGCCCATGGCGCTGGAGGCGCCGCCGCCCGCCGAGCTGATGGAACGGCAGGCACGCGGATTGAGGCTGCGCTGTTTCTCCGACGGCACGTCGAACTTCCCGTCAGCGGAAACGTCCATGCCGTCCTTGGCATATTGCGCCCATTCCGCATTGGACTTGCACACTTGCGGTCCCAGCATGCGCGAACTCGCCAGCTTTTGCGGCGCGCGGCAGGCAACTTCATTGGGATCACCTTCCCCGGACGGCGTACGGGGATAGACCTTTGGCGACGGCGTTTCGGTTTGGCCCTGCGCCGGACCTGAAACCAGGCCGACGGCCAGCAGCATAACCGCAAGATGACGCTTCATGATGTCCTCAACAGCTCATGCCGCCGCGGCTTGCCATTGCGGCGCTGGATGCGGGCGCACTGCCGGAGGTCGGACCGCAGGCGCCCGGATGCAGGCTGCGGTATTTTTCGCCCGGTACAAGCTCCCTGCCGTCGGGCGACACCGTCATGCCGTCCTTGGCGAATTGCGCCCAATCGGCATTGGTCCGGCACACTTCCGGTCCGAGCACGCGCTGGCCCGGCAAGGCTTGCGGACGACGGCAGGTAATGCCGGCAGGATCGCCCGTGCCGTCGGGATAGCGGGCATAGGTCTTTGTCGGCGGCGTTTCCGCGTTTGCAACGATGCAGCTCATGGCCAAGACCGCGACGATTGCCGGTATCCGCATGGTGACCTCCGCTTCTACTATATCTATGGTAGATGCTAACGCATGACTGGAAGACCGGCAAGGCCTTTGCCAACACCCATGCCGGGAGGTATAAGTCCCATATACATAGTAGATCAGGATTCCGGCATGGCCCCACCCCGCCTCTCCAAGCTTGAACTGGCGATCATGGATGCCTTGTGGAATTCCGGTCCTTTGCCGGTGCGCGAAATCCAGGAAAGCTTCCCCAAAAAGGGACGCCCCGCCTACACCACCATCCAGACCACCATCGGGCGGCTGGAAGG
>CBHTTW010000213.1:0-5026 GCA_966096025.1 uncultured Alphaproteobacteria bacterium
GAGAAGGATCTTTCGGGGGGACATCAATGCTCACTCTCCTGCCGATTGGCGCCTGCCAGGCCGTAACGGATCACGGAGACAGGGCCGTCATAGGTTGCCGCGGTGCGGCGCTTGCGCGCGGGGTCGTCAAGCGTGGCGACTTCGCTCAAGGGACGCAGCGCCAGCGACAATTGGCCCGACATGCCGGCGGCGGAAATCACTTCCGCCTGCTCGGGCGAGACTTCCACCGTCGCGGTCTTGCCGACCACGGTACGCGTGTCTTTTTCCTGCTTGAAGGTCTGGTCGACCGCCAGCACGCGCAGATTGGACAAGATCGTCTTGGCGAAACCGCGCGAACCGCTGTTCTCCGGCTTGCGGGTCAGGATCACATCGACGCGATCGTTGGGAAGAATGAAACCGCCGGCGCCGGAGTCGGTGTTGATGGCGATCGATATCGCACGCATGCCTTCGCTCAGAGTCGCGGCCATGAAGCCGGACGCATCGCCGCGAACGATCGCGGTCTTGGTGATCGGCTGACCGGGCAAAATCACCGCGCGCACGACGGAGCCTTTCACGACGGCATCGGCCTCGCCGGCGGAAGCGTGCGTGATGAACTGCGGATCAACAGTAGAAGACGGCCACTTCTCCCAGCGCACTTGTTCGGCGGTGAGCGCTTGGCCCGGTGTGAGATTGGTGCCGGCGACAAGAACTTCGCTCATCGCGATAGCAGGCGCGGGCTTGGCCTGAACGACGGGCGTGCCGCCGCCAAGCATGCCGCGCACAAGAAATGCCGCGCCGCCTGCCGCTACAAGGGCAAAGCCAAGCACGATGATGCGTTGGGTGTTCATGAGGACGGCTCCTTTGGTGACAATTCACCATGCAACCCTTTAGAAATTGCTTAAGACGGAGCCGTGCAATTGCCTTATAAAACAATTGTTTCGCGTTGAACTTGTTTAAAATCTAACTCAACAAGCGCGGGGTTCGCGTTGAGAAGGTGTTAAGCACCTGCCGCAAGACGGAAAATTTCCGTGGTGGGCAGCAGGAAAAAGGCGCCGGCGGCCAGCGCCACGCCATAGGGAACCCCAGAACTCGCATCGTGCAGCTTCACGATCCACGCCTGGCGGGAAAACAGCGCCGGCAAGGGGCAACGGCGCAAAAACATCAGTCCGAGCGTGAGCAAGCCGCCGAAAACGCTGGCCAAAAGGGCATAGGGCAGCAGGTCCTTCAAACCCAGCCACAAGAGAACGGCGGCAAAAAGCTTGGCGTCACCGCCGCCGATAAAGCCCAGGGCGAATAGTGTGAAGCCCACGAAAAGCCCAACAAAACCGGCCAAAACATGCCAGCCGATATCGGCGGCGGAAAGGCCCGCGGCAAGCGCAAACGCGCCGAAAGCCGCCATCAGCGCCAAGGTGAGAAAATTGGGAATGGTGAAGCTTGCGATATCCCATCCCGCGGCAGCGGCCAGCAGGAGCGGCAATGCGCCTAGAACCAAGATTTCCGCGAGCATTCGCGATCTTCCGCAAAAAGCCAGAAAGAAGTGTTCAAAAAAGACGGCCAGAAAAACGAACGGCCGCCTTTTTGAAAGGCGGCCGTCCTTGGAACAATTCGTCCAAGCCTTAGAGCAGCTTGGTCGACAGCGTGGTGAAGGTACCCGACAGATTGGTACCGACGGCGGTCACGCCGGTGATGATGACGACGGCGATGAGAGCGGCGATCAGGCCATACTCGATGGCGGTGGCGCCCGATTCATCGCGGATAAAACGCGAGATGAGATTCATTTCAGTCTCCAACTTTAGTAACACCCTAGGATGCCCAACCCCGGACGAACTCTCTTCGCTCGATGCGGACATCGCCCACACTAAGGGGAGCGGTTTAATTTGCGCTTAATGGTAAAGCGCGCAGTTTTTTAATGTTGTACGGAACTCGGGGCGAAAACCCACGGCAATCAAGGCTCTGTGATATTTCTTTCACCGGTTTTTTACCATGACAAATTTTTGATGGGTTGCGGCGCAACTACGGCACGAATTCCGGCGCGGTATCGCCGGTAAATCAGTGCCAGGGAAAAAAGCATCGCCGGCACCGCCAATGGAATGAGCGTGGCCTGGGCGATATTTCGCGCCGCTATCGGCATCAACCACAAAATCGCCAGACAGAGAATTTCGCTGTCGGCAAAGCCGCGATTTTTTCCTTCCGCCGCGAGCAGCGCGATCGCCGGCGCCAGCAGCATCAGGTCGTAATCCAGGCAATAAGGCGTGATCAGCAAGGCGGCGACGCACAAGGCGGCCTTCTTATAGCCATCGGCGATGGAGGATCGCCAAATCCTGATCACCGCAAAAAGCGTGATCGCGGCAACCGCGATCTGCGCGCCATAAGCCAATGAAACAGGCGCCTTCCACATGCGCGCCCAGGCAAAGACGCTCTGGATCTTGTGAAAGCCGGTATTGCCTTGCTCCAAAACCACGGTGCGCGTGAAAGTCATGGACTCCAGGAAGGCAGGCCAGACCTGCCAGCCGAAACTCAGCGTCGCCAATCCGGCAAGGGTCAGAACGGTGGCGGCGGCCGCGGCAAAGCATTTCCAACGCCCCGTCGCCGCCAACACGACCGGAACAGCCAAGCCGAATTGCGGCTTGTAGCAAAGCAGACCGAACAAGAGACCGGCAAGAATCGGGCGCTTGTCCAGCACAGCCAGGCCGGCGGCGAACAGCGCCGCGGTGAGAAAACCGTTCTGTCCATGAATCAGATTCACAAACACGGCGGTGAAACCCAAGGTGAGCGGAAGCCACAGCCGGTCGCGCAGGATCGCCGGAGCCGCGCTGCGGCAAAGCAAAAGCCTCATCGCCGCCAGATAGAGCAGCAGCGATGCGCCCTGCCAGACCAGCAAGGCGGATACATAGTCGAGCCGCGCCAGCGCTCCGGCGACAAACAGGAAGACGGGCGGATAGTGCCAGCCATAGAAGGGCGTGTCGGCGCCGAATAGCGCGCGCTCGGCTTGAAGCTGGCGCTGAACATTGAAAGGCGCGGTGGGATCGCCCTGCGTCACCGCGACGCCGGCGGCATAGACATTGGAGAAGTCGGTTCCCAGCGGACGGCCGGAATAGTCGTTCAGGCCCTGGGCGGTGACACCCAGATAAAGAATACAAAGTATCGAAGCCAGGATCAGCCCGGCCGCCCACAGGAACGCGCGCTCGCGGGTGAGAAAATCGCCGTTGCGCGCCGGGAGGGCAATATTCTTCATCTGGGGCCTGGTAAGGTTTCAGCAAGCATGTCCGGGCACGCTTTAAGATTGGGTTATTTCGCGGCGCTGCGCGCATTCTGACGATGAAACTTAAGGCTTATTTAATGGCGGGCGGCCTAGTGTGGACCCCAGATTTTGCCGGAGTCCGCCATGCGCCGTGCCCTGTTCGCCGCCACCCTTATCGCCGCCTCGCCGGTCTATGCCGCGGGCCAAGGCAATTCCGTCGCGCTGGCGCTGGATGAGGTCCACACCCTCACCTTTCGCACCCCGGTCTCGACCGTTTATGTCGGCAATCCCACGATCGCCGACGTCACCATGATCGATGCCCGCCACGCCTTCGTGCAGGGCAAGGGTTATGGCCGCACCAACATCATGGCGCTGAATCGCGACAATGTGATGGTTTTCAATACGCATGTCACGGTCACCGGCAGCAACAGCGGCGGCACCGTCACCCTCAATCGCGGCGCTCAGCGCGTGACCCTGAACTGCGCCGGCGGCCGTTGCGAGCAGACCCCGATGCCGGGCGACAGCAAGGATGCCGACAGCGTCCTGGGCCAGATCGCGGCGCATCAGACCGCGGCTCGCACCGCTTCCGCCATGGGCGAGAAGAACTGATTTCCATTTGACGCCGGATTACCGGGCGCGGCCGCGCTTTTGCGGGGCCGCGCGCCGCTTCAGGCCGCCTGCTCGGCCGGATCGCGCTGCATGATCGGATAGAGCAGCTGCGGCATCAATCCTTCCGGCATCTGCTTGTCGTCAATGCCGTAGCCCTTGGGCAGTTCGCCCGCCGGCATATGGAAGGTTCCGAACATCCAGTCCCAAAGCGCGAAAGTGCCGGCGAAGTTCTTGTCGCAAACATCGGCGGCATGGTGCCAGCGATGGAAAACCGGACTGGAAATCACATAGCGCAGCGGCCCGAACGTCCAATTGAGATTGGCGTGAACCAGGCAGGACGAGATGATGTTGAATGGACCGATCACCACGAAAATCATGGGAGAAATGCCGCTAAGCAGCACCACCACATCCACCAATCCCGCGCCGAGCACGAGATTGACGGGATGAAACCGCGCCGCGCTGGTCCATTCCAGATCTTCGGACGCATGATGCACCGCGTGATATTTCCACAGAAAGCCCCGGTGAAAGCCGCGATGAATCCAGTAAAGTGCGAAATCGGTACCGACCAGATAGAGCACGGCCTGCACCCACAAAGGCAGACGCGACAGCGCGCCGTGACCGTTCTTGTAGAATTCGGCGATCTGCTGACCGTCGGAGAGACCGAACAGCAGGACGGTCAAGGCCACCGTCGCCCAGATGCGTATGTAGCGCGTGAAGACCGGCGAGAAGATCCAGTAGCAAAGATCGGTGAACAGTCCCCGCTTTTCCCACCAGGGACGCCCTTCGTTGCAGGGCGACCAGCGCGACAAAAGCGCGAAACCCAGGCTCAGGCCCACCAGCCACGGCAGCACATGCCACAGCGTCAGCAGAATCTGGACAAGAACCTGGTACGCGATGGTCATTACATGCTCACGCGCACGTTGGTGATCTTCTTGGTGATGTCGGCGAAGGCCGTGGCGATCTGGGCCGACGAGGTCAGGTCGTAATATTTCGACGGATCGGAAGCGCAGTCCAGCAGAGGCGCGGAGTTGCCGCCACCGCCGGTATGGACATACAGCGTGTAGATCACCACCTTGTCCGTCTTCGCGGCATCGCAGGCCAGTTTCATGCGGGCGTCAATGCTTGACGCGCTGCTCGACCAGCGGTTTTGGGTATTGAGGCCGTCGCTGAACAGGATGATGTAGCGGGTGGTGTTGG
>CBHTTW010000214.1:0-5020 GCA_966096025.1 uncultured Alphaproteobacteria bacterium
GGTTCAGTTCGGGATCATAGGTGATCGGACCCCACACACCCGTCATCCAGCGTTTTTCGAACGGCATGCCGCCCCAGGTTTCGTCTCCCGGCTCGCCCGGCTTGGGGATCAAGGTATTGCGCCACAGCTCCTTGCCGGTCTGGGCGTCGTTGCCGGTGACATAACAGCCTTGCGGTGCTTCCTGACAGCTTGCGCCCGCAATCACCACGCCATTCACCACGATCGGGCCGGTGGTGTTGGTGATGTAGAGATCGCCGCCGCGATTATATTCCCACAGCGCCTTGCCGGTCTTGGCGTCCAGGGCGAGCACGAAATTGTCGCGCGTGATGGTGTAGACCTTGTCGTCATAGAGAAAGATGCTGCGCTTACGCTGGCCCCAGAAATTGTTATGGAAGGCCTGTTGCGATGGCAGGTTGCGGCGATACTGCCACAGCAGGTCGCCGGTCTTGGCATCGATCGCCTGGATCACGTCATTGGGATTGCCCAAGAACATCACGCCTTTGTAGACGATGGGCGTCCCCTCATTGACGCCAGGCTCCATGGTGCGGGCCCACACCAATTGCAGGCCCTTCACATTGGTCTTGTTGATCTGGTCCTGGCTGCTGAAGCCATAGCCCTCGTAATTGCCGCGCATCATGATCCAGTCGGAGGGATCGGGATTGCGCAGCACCGTGTCGTTGACCGGCGTGAAGCTGGGCAGCGGGTGCGGGGCGATGGTGTTGCCGTTTACCGGCGTAGGTGCCTGCGCCACCGCAATACCCGCACCTGCGGTCAGCAACATCACGGCAACGGCCAATTTCGCCCGGTTCATTCTTCTCCCCTTACGCAAATGCTTGTTATGGAAGCGATGATGCCGGTTTTTTTATGGCCTGGCTATGCCGGAGCCAGCGGCGAATTGTGCGGACGCCCCATTTTGCGGACGCTAAGAAAGCTCATCCAGCAGGACCGCGACATGCCGCGCCGGACGCCCCGCGCCATGTGCGATCTGGTGGCGGCAGCTGGTGCCGTCGGCGACGATGATGGCATCCGGATTGTCGCGCACCGCCGGAAGCAGGCTCAGCTCGGCCATCCGCATCGAGATTTCATAGTGATTTGTGTCATAGCCGAAGCTGCCCGCCATGCCGCAACAGGAGGTTTCGATCAGCTGCGGCTCCGCGCCCGGAATCAGGCGCAAGACATCCAGGATCGGCGTCACCGCGCCAAAGGCCTTTTGGTGGCAATGGCCGTGCAACAGGATCGGCGCCGGCGCGGGCTTCAGGGCCAGACTGAAACGCCCTGCCTTGGCTTCGCGGGCCAGGAATTCTTCCAGCAACAAGGCTTGGCCCGACACGGTCCTGGCCACTTCGCCAAATCCCATCGCCAAGGCCTCATCCCGCAAGGTCAGCAGACAGGACGGCTCAAGCCCGACAATGGGCACGCCGGCGCGCGCCAGCGGCAGGACGTCTTTCAGCAAGGCAGACAATTTTTCCCGCGCCTTGCCGACCATGCCCGCCGACAGAAAGGTACGGCCGCAGCAATGCCGGCCACGGTCCTTGCCGATCAGATATAAAGTATAGCCGGCCTTTTTGAGCACCCGCGCCGCCGCCAGCGCATTCTCGCTCTCGAACGTGCCGTTGAAGGTGTCGACAAACAGCGCCGCGGCCTTGGGCGCCGCCGCAATGGCCTGGGCGCGGCCGGAGAACAGGGCCGCGTCATGCGTCTCCCAGAAGGTATCACTCCGCCAGCGCGGCAAGGGCCGCCGCGCGGTGAAGCCCATGATCTTGTCGCTCAGCCAGGCCAGGCCCGGCACCCGGTCGCGCAAGTTCAGCAGAAAAGCGTAGCGGCTCGCCTCATCGGCATAATCGGGCAGATGCGCGATCAGCCGGTCCTTGAGAGTAAAGCCGTGTTTCTTTTTGTAGTGCGCAAGAAACTCCACCTTCATCTTGGCCATGTCGACGCCGGTGGGACATTCGCGCTTGCAGCCTTTGCAGGAAACGCAAAGGTCCAGAGTGTTGTACATCGCCTTGCCGGTCAGCGCCCCCGCCCCCAACTGGCCCGACAGCGCCAGCCGGAACATGTTGGCGCGGCCGCGCGTGACATGCTTTTCGTCGCGGGTGACGCGATAGCTGGGGCACATGGTGCCGGCGTCGAATTTGCGGCAATGGCCGTTGTTGTTGCACATCTCCGCCGCCTTGGCGAAGCCTTGCGCCGGATCGCCGCCGCTGCCGGGCAACGATGTCAATTCGCTCACCGGATCGTTCTGGACATCCCATTCCGACCAGTCGAGCACCGTTTCCAAGGGCCGCACGGTATAGGGCCGCTCGCTGCTTTCCGGCGGAAAACGGAACAGACGCCCATCGTCCATGCGCGGCGGATCAATGATGCGGTTGGGCGCGAAAAGTCCGATCGGATCCATCTCCCGCTTGATGGCGCGGAATGCGTCATAGATTTTCGGACCGAATTGCCAGGCCACCCATTCGCCGCGGCACAGCCCGTCGCCATGCTCGCCGCTGAAGGCCCCCCTATATTTGCGCACCAAGGCGCTGGCTTCTTCCGCGATGCCGCGCATCTTGACGGCTCCGTCGCGGCGCATGTCCAGGATGGGCCTTACATGCAAGGTGCCGACCGAGGCATGCGCGTACCAGGTGCCGTGGGTGCCGTGACGCGCGAACACATCGGTCAGCGCCGCGGTATATTCCGCCAGATGCACCAGCGGCACGGCGCAATCCTCGATGAAGCTGACCGGCTTTCCATCGCCCTTCAGGCTCATCATGATGTTGAGGCCGGCCTTGCGCACTTCCCACAGATTTTTCTGCGGCGCATCGGCCTCCATTTCCACCACACTGCCGGGCAGGCCCAGATCGCCCATCAGCGCCACAAGGTCTTTGAGCTTCTTGACCAGCGCCGGCCTGTCATCGCCGGAAAATTCCACCAGCAGGATGGCTTCAGGCTTGCCGATCAGCGCGCTTTCCATGGTGGGACGGAAAACCGGATTGGACAGCGCCAGCTCGATCATGATGCGGTCGACCAGCTCCACCGCGCTGGGTCCGAGCTTGACGATATGCTGCGCCGAATCCATCGCGGTGTGGAAGCTGGCGAAATTGACCACGCCCAACACCTTGTTCTTTGGCAGCGGCACCAGCTTCAGGGTCAGATCCTTGGTGAAGGCCAAAGTGCCTTCCGAGCCCACCAGCAAATGCGCCAGATTGACGCCGCCGTCATTGCTGTAGGGCCGTTCATTCTGGCTGTCGAAAATATCCAGATTGTAGCCCGCCACCCGGCGCATCACCTTGGGCCAATTGGCTTCGATTTCATTGCGGTTCTGGTCGGCAAGCCCGCGCACAAAAGACGCAATCGCGGCGGCGCGGCCGCCAAGCGTTTGCACCGGGCCAAAGGCGGCTTCCGTGCCGTCCGACAGCCAGGCCGTCGCACCCAACACATTGTGCACCATATTGCCATAGGCGATGGAGCGCGAACCGCAGCTGTTATTGCCCGCCATGCCGCCCAAGGTCGCCTGCGCGCTGGTGGAGACATCCACCGGATGCCACAGACCGTGCTTCTTCAAGGCGGCATTGAGATGATCCAAGACCAGGCCGGGCTCGACCTTGACCGTGCGGTTTTCGACATCGACATCCAGAATGGCCCGCAGATATTTGCTGTTGTCGATCACCAGCGCGGCGCCCACCGTCTGGCCGCACTGGCTGGTACCGGCGCCACGCGGCAGAACCGGAACCTTGAGGTCGCGCGCGATATCGATCGCGGTCGCGACATCGCGGGAGCTGCGCGGCACCAACACCCCCACCGGCATGACCTGGTAGATCGATGCGTCCGTGGCATAGCGGCCCCGCGCGCCGGCGCTGAACAGCACTTCGCCGCGTGTCTCGGCGCGCAAGCGCCGCGACAGTTTTTCACTGGTTTCGTTGGATACCGTGCCGGAGACGGTTTTGATCAGCACGAGAAATCAGGCCTTAAAAGGGCTCGGCCATGGCGCGGCCCATCACTTGCGAAGTTTGCAATTCTACCTCAACAACCATAGCATTTTGGCCAAAGAACACAAAGTTTGCAGGGGCCCAATGCTGACGCTCGATTTCCATCCCACCGGCCATCATTTCCTTCAGATTCCCGGCCCCAGCCCGGTGCCCGATCGCATCCTGCGCGCCATGAGCCTGCCCACCATCGATCATCGCGGGCCCGAATTCGGCGCCTTGGGCCTCAAAGTGACGGCCGGCATCAAGCGCATCTTCAAGACCCAGCATCCGGTGATCATCTATCCCGCGTCCGGCACCGGCGCCTGGGAAGCGGCCCTGGTCAATCTTTTGAGCCCCGGCGATCATGTCGTGATGTATGAGACCGGCCAGTTCGCCGCGCTGTGGGCGCGGCTGGCCAAGCGGCTGGGCCTCACGACCGAAATCCTGGAATGGCCGGGCAGCGATTCCGATCTGCCGGAAGCCCCGGGCTGGCGCCACGGCGTACAGGCCGGACTGATTCAAGAGCGGCTGGAAAAGGACAAGGAGCACCGCATCAAGGCGGTCTGTGTGGTGCACAACGAAACCTCCACCGGCGTGACCTCCAACATTTCGGCGGTGCGCAAGGCGATCGATGCCGCCAAGCATCCGGCGCTGTTGATCGTGGACACGATTTCCGGATTGGCCAGCGCCGATTACCGGCATGACGAATGGGGCGTCGATGCCACCGTCAGCGGCTCACAAAAGGGATTGATGCTGCCGCCGGGCCTGAGCTTCAACGCACTGTCACCCCGCGCCATCGAAGCCTCCAAGACCGCCAAGCTGCCCAAGTCCTATTGGGCCTGGGACGAAATCATCGAGATGAACAAGACGGGCTATTACCCCTATACGCCCAACACCAATCTTCTCTATGGCCTGCACGAAGCGATCGAGATGCTGGAAAGCGAAGGGCTTGACAACGTCTTCGCCCGTCACAAAAGATGGTCGGCCGGTGTGCGCAGCGCGGTGGAAGCCTGGGGCCTGCCGGTGCAATGCGCCGACAAGGACTTGCACTCTCCGATTTTGACGGGTGTGAT
>CBHTTW010000215.1:0-5017 GCA_966096025.1 uncultured Alphaproteobacteria bacterium
ACTAGGCTGCCGCCATAAACAGATGACTGGGGAGGTCGCGATGACAATTTTCAGACTGGCTATTCCGTTTCTTGCGGGCTTGGTGCTGACGGTTCCGGCCTTCGCACAAACGCCGATGCGGGCGCGGCCGCCCGAGGCGTTCAAATACATTCCGGGCAAGGACGTCGAAGCCTTGACCGACAAGCCGGGTCCCGGCGTCAAGACGTCCTTTCCGGTCGATCATGAGGATTACGACGTCGAGTATGCCCAGCGCACCGACAAGGGCAATGAGCCGGAAGTGCATACCTATCGCACGCACTACATTCATGTCCTGGCGGGCGAGTCGGTTTTGACCTATGGCGGCACCGTCACCAATGCCCGGGAAAGCGCGCCCGGCCAGATCCGCGGTGATGGCATAACGGGCGGCACCAGCATCACCGTGCGCGCGGGCGATTTCCTGCAGATACCGGCGGGCATGCCGCATCTGTTCGAGGTCAAAAGCCCGACCGTGAAATTCCGCTATGTGGTGTTCAACGCCAGGCAATGATGTCTTAAGGCGCCGGCAGATTACTCCGTCGCAATTATGGCCCAGTGCCAAACTTTTTGCATGACGGACCGGTCAGTGCGCCCTGGCTGCTGAAGGACAATGATAACAATTCACTATAAGTGACGATGAAGCCGCCAGGAAAATCGGAGTAAACCAATACCTCCAAAGATTGATACTTCAGCGAGGGCAATTTCTCCGCGCTTGTCTTCCTTTGGTGCCCATCGGCCTTGTATGTCATCCTGACATTGGCTTTGCGCTTTTTCAGGATATCCAGGGCTTTCCCGATGGAATTCTCGGGGCGGAGCGCGCGGAGAATTTCAATGCTTTGCGGGTGCGTGCAACCGTCTGCCCATGCCACGCTGGTGGAGGCGAGAATTGCAATAACTACGGCGAATGTGAACCGAGTATATTTCAATGCTCCCTCCGATCACCCCACTCCCGGCCGTGGTTCGTCAATATAACGCCCGCGCCGGGTGTGAACATGAATCCAGACCGCGATGTCCAAACCGGATCGGCTGGTCTGGGAAGGCCGAGTTCGGTAACGGCCTGGTGCGCGACGGCATTGCTGTTGGTGGATAGCGGCCAATATTTGATTTTTGCCGCGTTGACGTCGTTTTGAAACTTAATCAGTTTCTGCACGGCGTCGTCGAACGTCATGTCCACACGCCCCAGGACTTTGGTTGCGTCATCGGCCCTTTTATTTTCCAGATTCAACGCATCATGGCCTGTGTGAACCTTAAGAGCACCAAAATGCGCATCACCGGAATAGCTTGAATTCGATCCTATAGAGTCAGCCGCCAGGATTCCGGTCGTACCACCGCTGGCTGCGTGGTCTGCATCCAGCCCCGGTCCTCCTCTGAGGAAAAACTCTCGGCCGTCGGGGCCGACGTTTTTATGTAGGAGTGATCCGCGATCTCTACACAGGATGATTTGCTGAAGCGTTCGAGCTTCAGTTGCTACTGACGAAAAGTCGGTTGCCGGATGCTACCTGATCGGATGAGAGAAGTTGCCGTTGCCACCGTTACCCCGGCTTTTGCGTCGACGCCAATCGGCATCCGGGATTCAGGGCGAGGGCGATGTCGCAAGACCCTTACGGCAAGAAGTCCAAGCAGTTCACCCAAGCCGACTTGCGCGGCGCATCGTTGCGGGGCGCCAAACTGGCGCATGCGCTGTTCAGAGTCACGAAACCTGGTGGCTTGCGGATGAGCAATGGCTCGCTTTCGGCCGTCGTCGACGACCAGATGCGGGATGCGATCCGCGACCAGCCAAACCTTGCTAGCGGACCGGCGGGCCTCTGTCGACGGACGT
The DNA here is from genome assembly GCA_966096025.1 of uncultured Alphaproteobacteria bacterium. Taxonomy (GTDB): domain Bacteria; phylum Pseudomonadota; class Alphaproteobacteria; order Micropepsales; family Micropepsaceae; genus Rhizomicrobium. The sequence goes on from CBHTTW010000215.1 coordinate 1,835, forward strand.
CACCGGGAAGGCGCCGTCACCGGCCACGCCCACCGGCCGCCTGACGACATCGCCATTGATATCCACGATCATGCCCTTGTCGGCGATCTCTTTCCATTGCCCATTGGTCAGGCAGACCTGGGGTCCGAAGCTGGTGCGGGACGCGGTGCGCGCTGTGGGTTTGCGGCAGGTCACGGCGTCGGGATTGCCCTCGCCGGTGGGCGCGGCCACACTGGGACGGTCGAACACGCTTTTGCCGTCGGGGCTGAGATCCTTGCCGGTCAGGCTGAGGCGCACCCAGACCTCATTCTTCATGCAGATTTTCGGGCCCATGCCGCCGGAGGGCAGCGGCTGAGGGGCGCGGCAGGTGGCGGCATTGGGATCGCCCGAACCGCTGGGGGTATCGGGCTTGACTGGGTAGGAGGGGTCGTCCGGGAGGGCCAAAGCGGGGGTGGCCATCAAGGCCAGGAAAACCAGGGGGAGCATGCGCATGACGCAATTCCTCTTACGCTGCAGGCCAAATTTTACACTTGTAGGCGCTCGAATTCCAGGGTGTTTTTGGGCATGCTGGCAGCCGGGAAGATCGTTAAGGGAGAGTAAGATGGACGTACTGGCTAAAGCAAAGCTTGAACGCAGGCAGGCATCGCAGTTCCCGCAAGGCCTGCTCGATCTGCTGGATTCCTATGTTCATGGTCGAATCGGGCGGCGGGAATTTGTCACCGGCGCCGGCAAATACGCCACCGCGACCGTCAGCGCAGCCACCTTGGTGGAAATGCTGCGTCCCAATTACGCCTGGGCGATCCAGGTTCCCGAGGATGACAAGCGGCTGAAGACCGAGAAGGTCACGGTGCAATCGCCGGCGGGAACCGGTCATATCGATTGCTATCTGGCCAGGCCCGCAAATGCCAAGGGCAAGTTGCCCGGCATCCTGGTGATCCATGAAAATCGCGGCCTCAACCCGTATGTCAAGGATGTGGCGCGGCGGCTGGCGGTGTCGGGCTATATGGCGATGGCGCCTGACGGTTTGACCTCGGTCGGCGGCTACACCGGTGACGACGAAAACGGCGCCAAACTGTTCCAGCAAGTCGACCGCGAAAAGATGCGCGAGGATCTGTATGCCGCGGCGGTCACGCTCAAGAACCGGCCCGATTGCACCGGCAAGATCGGCGCCGTCGGTTTCTGTTTCGGCGGCGGCATCGTCAACTACCTGGCGGTGCGCATGGGACCCGATCTGGCGGCGGGCGTGCCTTTTTACGGCGCGCAACCGGCGGCGGAAGATGTTCCCAAGATCAAGGCGCCGATCAACGCGCAATATGGGGAACTCGATGCGCGCATCAATGCGGGCTGGCCGGCCTTCGACGCGGCGCTGACCCAGGCCGGTGTAACCCATGAAGGGCACATCTATGCCAAGGCCAATCACGGTTTTCATAACGACACCACGCCGCGCTATGACGAGGCCGCCGCCAAGGAAGCCTGGTCGCGCACCCTGGCCTGGTTCGACAAATACGTAAAAGCCTGACCGACCCCGGTTAACCGTTGATCTGTTGCGGCGGCGGCGCTAAAGCGGTCGCATGGTTTTCGAAGAAATGGCGGGCGATCCGATTCCTGCGGAGGTGAGGGACTTTATTGTCCGCTTCATCGACTCGGTGGCGCAACTGGAAGCGTTGCTGTTGCTGCGCGGACCTCCGCCGCTGGCCTGGAATGTTCACACCGTGGCGCGCCGCCTCTATGTCCAAGAAGGCGAGGCTGCAAAATTGCTGAGCGGGCTGGTAAGCTGCGAATTGGCGGTCACCGACGGCTCGGCTTTTCAGTATCGCCCGCGCGACGCCGAGATGACCGATCTGGTGGACCGGCTGGCGGAAACCTATGCCCGCTCGCTGGTGCCGGTCACCAGATTGATTCACGAACGCGATATCGCCATCCGAAAATTCGCCGACGCCTTCAAACTGCGGAAGGACCCATAGGCATGGCGTCCATCACCTACGGCCTTTGCGCCCTGGTGGCCATGCTGTGCGCCTTTTTGCTGCTGGCGGCCTGGCGGCGGCACCGGCACCGCCTGCTGTTATGGAGCGGACTTTGTTTCGCGGGATTCACGCTCAACAATGCCCTGCTGGTGCTGGACAAGGTGGTCTATCCCGACAGTATCGATTTGACCTTGTGGCGCGCCGGCGTGGCGCTGCTTTCGGTGATGGTGTTGCTCTACGGCCTGGTGTGGGACGCGGAATGACGCAGATGCTGGAGACATTGATGTTGGGCGCGGTGGCGATGGGCTCGCTGGTCGCGTCGCTGTTCTTCCTGCGCTTTTGGGTGCGTACCCGCGACAGTTTCTTCCTGTTCTTTTCGGCCGCCTTTTTGATCGAGGCGGCGAGCCGGGTCGGCCTGGCCTTCGGGCGTGCCGCCAATGAATATGAGCCGTTTTTCTATCTGCCCAGGCTGCTGGCCTTCAGCCTGATTGCCCTGGCGGTGATCTTGAAGAACCGCCCGCGCGGGTCGTAAGCCGGCAAATAAGACGTAGGCGGACGAAGCCCGGCCCTAGGGGGAACTACGTATCGACAGCCCCCGGCCTTTGCCACATTTTGCGACAAAAGGCCGAAAAGGCCAGCAAAGTCCGACAGGGGCAGGGAGCAGGCATGGGCTATCTGGAGTTGGCGGTTCTGTCGATATGCGCCTTGGGCATCCTGGGCTTTGCCTTCGCCCTGGCCTGGATCGATGCGTCGCCGCGCAAGCGCGGCGCCGGCCATCAACGGACGGACCACTGATACCGCCCTACTGGCGGACAAATTTCTCCACCGTGCCGGTAAGCAGACCGATATAGACATCGCCATTCGCCGCCACCGCCCCGCCATGGGCGCGGGCGTTGGCGCCTTCGCCGGGCAGGCTTTCCAGCGCCTTGCCGCTCAGATCGCGCAGCACCCCGCCGGCCCAGATTTTCTGGTCCGGCGTCATGATCAGCGATGACAGGGCGCCGACATTCTCCCATTGGCGCAGGAATTTTCCGGATGAGTCGAAGACCTCGATGCGCTGGGTCTCACGGTCGCTGACATAAATTAGCCCCTTGGCGTCGACCGCGACATTGTGGGGAAGCTGGAATTGGCCGGGCCCCGTGCCGCGCGTGCCGAAGGCGCCGAGATATTTTCCGTCCTTGGAGAGGCGCACGATGCGCGCATTGCCATAGCCGTCGGCCACGATCAGCTCGCCGTTGGG
>CBHTTW010000216.1:0-5015 GCA_966096025.1 uncultured Alphaproteobacteria bacterium
CGGAGCTGGCGGTCATTTCCCGCCCGCCCAGCTTGCCCATCGCCACCACGACAAAACCGGAACCGGAAATGCGCCCGGCGCTCGCCGCCAGCTCGTCTTCGACCCGCGGCAAAAGTCCCGCGATCACGCATTCGGCGATATCGGCCAGGGCCGGTCCGGCCTGTTCGGCATTGGCGGCGCCGTCGACGATCTGCACCCCGACCCGGAAGATCGCCTCGCGGGCGAAGCGCCGCGCGCCGTCCAGCATTTCCTCATAGGGGCCGGCGGCCGCGCCGGAAAAGCGTACGTCCAGTTCCGCCCGGGTCGGCAAGCGGCTGAGATATTCTGCATCCAGCAGCGCGTCCATGATGGCGGGGCGGCGCGCCAGGGTGGTGGCCAGGCGCGGCGCCGAGCCGACAATTTTGGCAAGCAAATCCAGAAATTTGGGCCGCGCCAGAAACAACGAAAAGAGCTGCACACCGGATGGCAAGTTGGAGAGAAATCGGTCGAACTGGGAAAAAGCGACGTCGGGATCGGCCGCGCCCGCCAGCGCCTTGAGGATGGCGGGGATCAGCTTGGTCAACAGTTCGCGCGCCCGCTGGCTGCGCATGGCACGGATGCGGCCATGATGCCAGCCACGGATCGCCGCCGAGACATGCGCCGGTTCGCCAAAGCCCATTGCGATGAGGGTTTTCAAGGTTTCGGGATCCTCCTCGACCCCGGTGAAGACCAGATTGCCTTCCGCCGAGGTCAGGTCCGTCCCGCTTTCGAACAGCCGGGCATAGTGATTGCCGACATTCTCCAGGATGGCGATGAGGGCCTGGCGGAAATCGCGGGCACTGTCATAGCCCATGAAACAGGCGATATGGGCGATACCGCTTTCGCTGTCGGGAACGGTATGGGTCTGCTGATCCTCGATCATCTGCAGCCGGTGTTCCAGGGTGCGCAGAAAGCGATAGTCGCGTTTGAGGTCGTCGCCGACTTCGGGCTCAACCCGCCCCTCGCCCACCAGCGCATCCAGGGCGCCTTGGGTCGCGGCCACGCGCAAACCCGGATGCCGCCCGCCCAGGATCAGCTGCTGGGTCTGGGCAAAAAATTCGATCTCGCGAATGCCGCCGCGCCCCAGCTTGATATTGTGGCCCGCGACCGCGACCTGGCCATGACCGACATGGGCATGGATCTGCCGCTTGATGGATTGAATGTCCTCGATGGCGGCGAAATCCAGATAACGCCGCCAGATGAAAGGCGTGATATCGGACAGGAATTGTGCCCCGGTCTCGGGGTCGCCGGCACAGGCCCGCGCCTTGATCATGGCGGCACGTTCCCAATTCTGGCCCATGGCTTCGTAATAGTCCAAAGCCGCATCGGTGGAGATGGCGACCTGGGTGGCGCCGGCATCGGGCCGAAGGCGCAGATCGACGCGAAAGACATAACCGTCGCCGGTGGTTTCCGACAAAAGCTTGACCAGCCCGCGCACGATATCCACCGCCGCGCCGCGCGGATCGCCGCGCTTGGCAAAGGGAAATTTTTCGGCGTCGTAAAAAACCACCAGATCGATATCGCTGGAATAGTTGAGCTCGAAAGCGCCGTACTTGCCCATCGCCAGCACGGTCAGGCCGCAAGCCTTTTCCGCCACCGGCGCGGCTCCGGTCTGCGCCGCCGTGGCGGTGAGCAAAAAGCGCAAGGCGCCCGAAACACAGGCATCGGCGAAGCGGGTCAGTTCGGCGGTGACTTTGTTGACATCCCAGGTGCCCGCAATATCGGCCATGGCGATGGCCAGGGCGGCGCGGCGCTTGGCGGTGCGCAAGTCCCGCATTGCCTGTGCCTCGGTCTCGGCGCGCCCCGCTGCCTCGGCCAGCAGGATGGCCGCATTCAGCACGGTCAGAGGCCCCGCCGCGAAATACTCGCCCAAGGCGCCGGTCTCGCGCACCGCGAGCCGTCCCAGAAAAGCGCTGTTGCCGAACACCGCATCCAGCAGCTTTTCGCCGCTGGTAAAGCCGGCCTCCGCCAGCTTTTCCTTCACCCGCGCGGCGCGGTCTGAATCAAAGGGATTGGGGGGAATGCGAACCGTCATGGCCGCACCCTTCGCCATGCGCAGCGGAGGATCAAGCGAAATCCTGGCCGGCCTATTCAGCAGCGCTCTTGAGCGGCGCGCCCGGCATGCGGATCGCGGTCTTGGGGAAGCGCAGCACCGCTTTCAGGCCGGCCGGTACATTGTCCTCGAGCAGGAATTCCGCGTTATGGAAATGCGCCACCGCCACCACCAGCGAAAGACCCAATCCGGTGCCCGGAGAACTGCGGCTGGCTTCCAGCCGCACAAAACGCTCCGTCACCCTTTGCCGGTCCACCGCGGGAATGCCCGGACCGCTGTCGGCGACCGACAGCTCGACACCCGCGCTGGTATTGACGGCGCGGATGCGCACCTTGCCGCCTGCGGGGGTGTATTTGATGGCATTGTCTACCAGATTGGCCAGCGCCTGGGCGACCAGGCTGCGATTGCCCTCAATGATCAGGTCGGTGCCCGGCAGCAAGGCAAGAGAGACATTCCGTTCCTCGGCAAGCGGCTCGTACAGTTCCACCACATCGGCCGCCACCCCGCCCAGGTCGAGCACCGACATCGCCGCCCTGGTGGTGCCGGCATCGGTCTCGGCGATCAACAGCAGAGCGTTGAAGGTTGCGATCAGCTTGTCGGTTTCGGCAATGGCGCGTTCGATCTCGTCGGCTTGCGCGCCGCTGGCGTTTAGCCGCGCCACCGATTCCTCCAGCCGGTTGCGCAGCCGGTTGAGGGGCGTGCGCAGATCATGCGCCACCGAATCGGTGACCTCGCGCAGGCCTTTCATCAGCCGCTCGATACGGTCCAGCATGCGGTTTAGATTTTCCGCCAGCACATCGAACTCGTCGCCCGACCCGTTCAAAGGCACGCGCCGGCTGAGATCGCCCGCGATGATCTCGCCGCTGGTGCGGTTGATGGTGTCCAGCCGCTGCAGCATGTTGCGGCTCATCAAGGCGCCGCCGGCGGCGCCCAGGATCAGGATCAGCACCACCGTCCAGGGCAAGGTGGTGGTGAACATGCGCTCGGTCAGATAGCGGTCATGCACATCCTGGGCGACCAGCAGCGAAAAACCGCCTGCCAGCGCAAAGACCCGGCCACGGGCGCGGCGGGGTTCCAGCTTGCCATTGATCGGACGGTCGAAATCGAACTCCACCATTTGCCCCGGCACGTCGGAAATCTGAGGCCAGAATTCCAGATTGCCCGCCACATAATGATGCAGACTGTCCGACAGGACATAGAGCGACTGGCCGGCGCGCGAAGAGCGGGTGCGCACGGTCTCCGCCAGTCCCTGCAGGCCGAAATGCTGCCATTCCTCCGACAGTCCGGTGATCTCGGCTTCGATGATCTGGTCGACCTGGGCGTCCAGGGTGCGGCGCGTGTTCCAATAGGTGAAAAACAGCAGCGCCGTCACCGAAACGGCGAACAGCAGCACGTAAACAAGAACGATGCGAAAAGCCTGGGTTTGAAGGATGCCTGGCTTAGTGCGCACGGATCATGTAGCCCGCGCCGCGCACGGTATGCAGCAGCGGCGCTTCAAAGCCCTTGTCGATCTTGGCCCGAAGCCGGCTGATATGCACATCGATCACATTGGTTTGGGGATCGAAGTGATATTCCCACACGCTTTCCAACAGCATGGTGCGGGTCACGACCTGGCCGGCATGGCGCATCAGATATTCCAGCAAACGGAATTCGCGCGGCTGCAGTTCGATGTCGGTGCCGCTGCGCTTGGCGGCGCGGGTGAGAAGATCCAGCTCCAGATCGCCCACATCCAGCCGCGTGCGCACCCCGGCCGGCATGCGGCGGCGCATCAGCGCGTCGATCCGGGCCAGGAGCTCGACAAAGGCATAAGGCTTGGTGAGATAATCGTCACCGCCGGCTTTCAGACCCTTGACCCGGTCATCGACCTCCGACAGGGCCGAAAGAAACAGCACCGGCACGCCATTGCCGTGCTCGCGCATCTCGGCAACCACTTTCAGCCCGTCCAGGCCCGGAAGCATGCGGTCAATCACCGCGATGTCATAGGGGCGAGACAGAGCCAGGCTCAATCCGGTTTCGCCATCACCCGCTTCATCCACCACATGGCCGGATTCCTTCAGGCCCTGCACCAGATAACGCTGTGCTTCCAGATCGTCTTCGACTACGAGAATGCGCATAACTTCTCCCACTTATGCGTGACGGAAAAAAGGCGCGGTGTTTTTCGACACCGCGCCTCACGACATCATGTCTTGTCGATGTCGATGGCGACAAAACCGGTGCCGCCCTGGCTATGCGCCACCAAGAGCAACACATTGGAGCGACCGCCCTTTTTGGCTTCCGCCACGCCGGTCTGGAAATCCGCCGGCGAGCGCACGATGCGGTTGCCGACACGCAGCACCACGTCGCCGGGCTGAAGCCCCTTGTCGGCGGCATCGCTGTCGGGATCGACTTTGGTGATGACCGCGCCGTTCACGACATTCTCGGCAATGTTGAAGTTTTTCTTGGATTCCGGCGTCAGCGACGACAGGCCCAGGCCCGCCGCCGTGGCGCTGGAGGGTCCGATCATGCCGTCCTTGTTGGGCGTGAGAGAGGCGAGTTGCGGCTGATCCGGCCGGGCGCCGATGGTGACCTTGATCTGCATCGGTTTGCCCTGACGGGCCACCGAGAAGGTCGCGGTCTGGCCATTCGGAACGCTGGCAACCTTGCGGGTCAGATCGGTGGCGTCTTCCACCGCCTGTCCATTGATGGCGGTGACGATGTCACCCTGTTCAAAGCCGGCCTTTGCTGCCGGACCGCCCGCCACCACTTCGGCGACCAACGCACCCTTGCCGTCCTTGAGACCCAGCGAGGAAGCGATGTCCGGCGTCACGGTCTGGATATTCACGCCCAGATAGCCGCGCGTGACACGGCCATGCTCCTTGAGCTGCGCAATCACATCATGGATCAGGCTGGCGGGAATGGCGAAGCCGATGCCGATGCTGCCGCCCGAGGGCGAGAAGATCATCGA
>CBHTTW010000217.1:0-5011 GCA_966096025.1 uncultured Alphaproteobacteria bacterium
CGCACGCCGGTCACGCCCTTGGGCTCATTGCTGCCCAGCACTTCGGCGACTTCGGTGTCGTAAAGCACATTGATCTTCTTGTTGGCGTTCAGGCGCATCTGGTTGGTCTTGTCGGCGCGCAGGAAGTCGCGGCGATGCACCAATGTCACCTTGTCGGCGAAATTGGTGAGGAACAAAGCTTCCTCCACCGCGGTGTTGCCGCCGCCGACCACCGCGACATCCTTGCCGCGATAGAAGAAACCGTCGCAAGTGGCGCAGGCCGAAACACCGAAGCCCTGGAACTGGCTTTCACTGGGCAGGCCCAGCCAGTTGGCGGACGCGCCGGTGGCGATGATCAAGGTGTCGGCGGTGTAGACGTCGCCGCTGTCGCCCATCAGGGTGAAGGGGCGGCGCGACAGGTCCACCTTGGCGATGGTGTCGCTGACAAAGTTGGTGCCCAGCGCCTTGGCCTGTTCCTGCATCTGGTCCATCAGCCAGGGACCTTGGATGGCCTCGGCATAGCCGGGATAGTTCTCGACCTCGGTGGTGATGGTGAGCTGACCGCCGGGCTGCAGCCCTGCGATCAAGGTCGGCTCCAGCATGGCGCGCGCGGCGTAAATCGCGGCGGTGCAGCCGGCGGGGCCGCTGCCCAGGATGATGACTTTCGAGTGTTTTGGTTTGTTCGCGGTCATGGCCTTGTTTCTATGCTTTGCGGCATTCGCGGGTCTGGCCATGTCATATCGTAATGGCAAGGCTCCGCGTCAAGCCGGGTCAAAAGCCGAGACGGTGCATAAGGTTAGGGAAGGCAGCGTCCGGCGCAAACTTCTGCCCTTATCGCCACGATTCGAGAAATATTATTGCGTGCGGCGCGGGCGCGCGTTATAGCAGCCGCCTCCTATTCTCGAGACAGGATCGGCCCTTGGATACCCGCAAGCTGGACGCCATCGACCTGCGCATCCTGTCGGAACTTCAGGCCGACGGCCGCATCACCAATGTCGAGCTGTCGCGCCGCGCCAAGATCACCGCGCCGCCCTGTCTGCGCCGCATCCGGGCGCTGGAAAAGGCCGGTTATATTCGCGGCTATCACGCCGAACTGGACGGCAGGTCGCTGGGTTTCGAAGTCACCGGCTTTGTCTTTGTCGGCCTGGCCAGCCAGAAGGACGGCGATCTCAAGCATTTCGAGGAAAGCGCGCGGCGCTGGCCGGAAGTGCGCGAGTGCCACATGCTGTCCGGGGAAGTGGATTTCATCCTCAAATGCGTGGCGCGGGATCTTTCGGCCTTCCAGAGCTTCATCACCAACACGGTCACGGCCGAGAAAAATGTCGCCAGCGTGAAAAGTTCGCTGGTGATCCATGCGTCCAAGCAGGAACCCGGCTATCCGATCGCGGTGCCCGGTTAATTCAGATCAATTTTTGGGGAGTGGATCATGAAACGCGAAATTCTTCTTTCGGCGGCCGCCATCCTGGCTTCGTCCACTTTTGTGTTCGCCGCGCCGCCGACGGCGAAAATGAAGGCCGCGGTGGCCGACACGGCGCGCCCTGCCGCCGATACCGCCCGGGATGAGAACCGCAAGCCGGCCGAGATGCTGGCCTTTGCCGGCATCACCCCGGGCAAGATGGTGGTGGATATGCTGCCGGGCGGCGGTTACTTCACGCGCATTTTCGCCAAGGCGGTGGAACCGGGCGGCCGCGTCTATGCCTATTTCGGCACCCAGTATGACGCCCGCCTCAAGGGCCAGGGCAAGGATCCGGACTTTCAGTTCACAGACCTCAAGCAGACCTACAAGAATCTGGGCGTGATCCATGGCTACTTGCCGCAGTTCGTCACGCCCGCGCCGGTCGATGTGGTGTGGACGGCGCAGAATTATCACGACATGCACAACAAGCAGTATGCCATGGACGTGAATGAGGTAAACAAATCGATCTTCAAATCGCTGAAGCCGGGCGGCTATTACGTCATCATCGACCACAAGGCGGCGGAAAGCGCCGGCGATGACGTGACCGAGACGCTCCATCGCATCAAGGAATCCACCGTCAAGAAGGAAGTGGAAGCGGCAGGTTTCAAGCTGGTGGCGGAAGGCAAGGACCTGACTTTCGCCGGCGATGACGGCACCAAGCGGGTGTTCGAGAACGATATTCGCGGCAAGACCAACCAGTTCATGCTCAAATTCCAGAAGCCGCGTTGAAAACAAGCGTCCGTTTTGTGATGGCCTGCGCCGCGGTTTTGACCGCGGCACAGGGCTTTGCGGCGCAGGCGGCTTCGCCGGTCGTGCGGGTCAAGGCCAAGCTGACGGCTTTCGACGGCCAGGTCATGACCCTGGAGCCTTTGCCGGAGAAGGAAATCGTGAACCCTGCCGCGCCCAAAGCCGCGGGGGCAAAAGGCGGCATGCCGCAATTGCCGCAAATCAGCGTGCCCCAAAACAACCTGCCCCAAGCCAGCGCGCCGAAAGCCGGACCTTTCACTGTCGCGGTCCTGCCCGATACCCGCTATGTCGGTTCCAGCAAGGCGGCGCTCGATGGCGTTAAGCCCGGTGCCTACGCCGGCGCGGCGGTCACCCAAGGGCCGGACGGCAGCCTGAAAGCGGTGGATGTTTATCTGTATGCCGAAGCCTTGCGCGGCAGCGGCGAGGGACGTTTTTTCGAGGTCGAACGGCTGATCATCAATGGCGTGGTCAGCGCGGTTCAGCCGCCTTCGGCCGATGGCAAACAGTCCGGCAGCCTGACCCTGCATTATCGCGGCGCCGCACTGAGCGGGCTGGGGCGCGGCAGAACCCTGTGCGAGGGACGGGCGTCACCGCCCGCCTATGCCAGCGCCTTGGCCTGCCAGGCCGATGCGGTCATTGCCGTACCGGCCGGCGCGCAGGTCTCGGCCCTGTCGCCGGGGGATAAGGGCCTTCTGGTCCCCGGCAGCCTGGTGACGGTGGCCATGACCAAGACCCAAGATAACAAGGACGTCACGCCCGGCGTGATTGTGGAGAAAGCGATGGCCAATCCACCCGCTCCGCCCTAATTTTTTCACACTTCGTTTCTCACATAGACTTTTGCTGTCGGAGAAAGACCATGTCCCGCCGCCTTGCCCTGCTGTGTCTTGCGCTTTGCATTTCCTCCGCCTCCCTGGCGGCGCCCAAACTGGGCCAATGGGGGGTCGATCTCACCTCGCTCGATAAGGCGGTCAAGGCCGGGGACAATTTCTTCCTTCATGTGAACGGCGGCTGGCTCAAGACGGCGGAAATTCCGGCCGACCGCGCTTCCACCGGCTCGTTCCAGGATTTGCAGATCCTCAGCGAGACCAGGCTCAAGACCATTGTCGCCGATCTGGAGAAAAAGCGGGGCAGGTTGACGGCGGAAGAGCGCAAGCTGCGCGATCTCTACGACTCTTTTGTCGATACGGCGGCCATCGAGGCGCGCGGACTTGAGCCGGTGCAGAAGGATCTGGATTATCTGGCGGGCCTCAAGACCCTGGACGATGTCGCCCATGCCATGGGCTCGATCAAGCTTTCCACCGTCAGCATCTACAATATCGGCATCGGGATCGACGACAAGAATCCCGACAATTACTCCGTCAATCTCAATCAGGGCGGGCTGGGCATGCCCGACCGCGAATATTATCTCTCGAGCGACGCCGCCATCGTCAAAACCCGCGAGGCCTACCGCAAATATCTCGCCGACATGATGAGTCTGGGCGGCATGAGCGACGCAGCCGCGCGCGCCGACCGCGTGCTGGCGCTGGAAACCGAGATCGCCAAGGTTTCCTGGAGCCGCGCCGACCGCCGCGACGCCGACAAGATCTACAATCCCATGCCGGCCTCGGCCTTGAAGACCCTGGCGCCGGATTTCGCCTGGGATGCCTTCCTTTCCGAAGGCGCCATTCCGCTCAAGAAACCCGACGGCAGCGAGCGCTATGTGATTGTGGCGGAGAAGACGGCTTTCGGTCCCTTGGCCGTCATTTTCAAGAACACGCCGGTTTCGACCTGGCGCGACTATCTGGTCGTGCATTATCTGCACACCTTCTCGGCCTATCTGCCCAAGCGTTTCGACGATCTGGCCTTTTCCTTTTACGGCACGGTGCTGACGGGCAATACCAAACAGCTTGACCGCGAGACTCGCGCCGTGCGCCTGCTCGACCGGCAGATGGGCGAGGCCTTGGGCAAATTGTATGTCGCGCGCTATTTCCCGCGCGATGCCAAGGCCAAGGCCGATCTTCTGGTCTCCAATCTGCTCAAGGCCTATGAGGCCGATATCCAGACCTTGGACTGGATGGGACCGGCCACCCGCGCCAAGGCGCTGGAAAAGATCCATCAATTCACCCCCAAGATCGGCTATCCCAGCAAGTGGCGCGATTACAGCGCCCTGCAGGTCGTGCGCGGTGATCCGGCGGGCAACGCCCAACGCGCCGGGATGTATGAATGGAACCGCGACGTCGCCCGCATCAACAAGCCGGTCGACAGGAGCGAATGGGGCATGACGCCCTCCACCATCAACGCCTATTACAATCCTTCCTTCAACGAGATCGTGTTCCCGGCCGCCATCCTGCAGGCGCCTTTCTTCGATCCGGAGGCGGACGATGCGGTGAATTACGGCGCCATCGGCGCGGTGATCGGCCATGAAATCAGCCACGGCTTCGACGATCAGGGCAGCAAGTATGACGGCAAGGGCGTGTTCCAGGATTGGTGGACCAAGGAAGACCGCGCCAATTTCGACGCCCGCACCGCGGTGCTGGTGAAACAGTATGACGCTTTCGAACCGCTGCCCGGCCTGCATGTCAAAGGCCAGAACACCTTGGGCGAGAACATCGCCGACACCGCCGGGCTGGCCATCGCGCTGAAGGCGTATCGCCTGTCGCTTGGCGGCAAGCCCGCGCCGGTGATCGACGGCTATACCGGCGATCAGCGCCTGTTCCTGTCCTTCGGCCAGGTGTGGCGCACCAAGATGCGCGAGAACGCCATCCGTACCCAGACCATGTCCAATGAGCATACCGTGGCGGAGTTCCGGGTGATCGGCCCGACCCGCAACCAGGACGGCTGGTATGAGGC
>CBHTTW010000218.1:0-5007 GCA_966096025.1 uncultured Alphaproteobacteria bacterium
GCAGGCCGAGGCCGCCGGCACATCCTGAACTGCAATCATGATCCATCCGCGAGAGACCGTTAGCAGCAGACCGGATTGTAGAGGGGGTCAGGGTCGATGTGCCGGCGCCCGGACGTCCCAGGCCGAGATCGGGCTCATGCGGCATCAACAGCGACACCAGACCGATCGAAAAGAGAGCCCGGAAAATCATACCATGCCCTTCTGTGTTCCACGCACACAGCATGGCGCGGACCCTGTTCCCGGGCGCTTAGTCGCTTTCATAAAATTGGAACAAGTTGCCGCTTCCTCACCCCAGCGCAAACGCAGGGTTGAGGCGATCGTTCCGCTTCGATTTAAACAAGCGGCTTGATTGAGACAGATACGCTTAAAATTTTAATGACCCCCATCTGTCGCAGCTTTTTTACGCCCCCCTCTGTCGCAACTCAGGTCGGCTCCGCCGACACTTCGCTGCGATATCTCCCCCGCTCGCGGGGGGAGAAAGTTGGTGTGTGCGGAGGACCGCGCCGCGATGTGCGGCGCTCGAGCTTGTTTGGGGAACTTGCTAAGAGGCTGTGGCGCTTGCGGCGGCGGGCAGGGTGATGGTGGCCCGGAAGCCCTCGCCCAGGTCGCTGTCCAATTCCAGCCAGCCGCCATGCAATTCGGCGAAAGCCTTGGCCAGGGTCAGGCCCAGGCCCGCGCCCTTGGCATGCTGCGAGCCGTCGCCCTGGCCGGCATGTTCGAACGGCTCCAGGATGCGCGCCAAATCCTGGCGCGCGACACCGCCGCCGTCATCGGCCACCGTTACCGCGATGCCGCCTTCCGTGGCATGGGCGCAAAGCGTGATCTTGCTGCCGGTGGTGAAGGTGACGGCATTGTCCATCAGGCTGTGAACCATGGCGGTGAAGACGCCTTCGTCGGCATCGGCCATCAGCCCGACCGGGCATTGATCGGCGTCGATTTCGATGTTGCGGGCGGCGGCGCGCGACAGGAAGGTGTCGCGCGTCAGCCACAGCACGCTGCCGGCATCCACCGGCATGCGGCGAAGGTCATAGCGGCCGGCCGAGATCTTGGTGAGGTCCATGATCTGGTTGATGATCTTGAGCAGGTTGTTGCCGCCCTGATGCACCAGGCCGGCATATTCGCGCACCTGCGCGGGGCTCAGATTGTCCGACAAGGTCGCCATCAAATCGGAAAAGCCCAGAATGGCGTTCAGCGGGGTCTTCAGCTCATGCCCCATGGTGCGCAGCAGGGTGGTCTTGGCGCTTTTCACGCTGGCATTGGCTTCATCCAGCCGCGCGGTGAGATCGGCAAGATAGCTGTTCTGTTCTTCCGCCTGGGCCCGGCTATGGGCCAGGGAGTGTTCCTGTTCGGCCAGCGCGGTCTCGGCGCGCACCTTGTCGGTGATATCGGTGAAAACCATGACGCGGCCGCCATCGTGACCGGCGCGGTCGCGCACCAGATAGGCTTCGCCGGTGTTGGTGCGCAAGGTCACCGCGCCGGCGCTGGAGCGATGGGTCTGCAGGCGGCGCTCCAGCCATTTTTCCGGCGTTTCATCCAGCACCATGCGGCCGGCATAGGCGACCGTGGCGCAGATTTCCGGAAAGGTGCGGCCGATTAATTCGTCCAGCGTTTTGACGCCGCACAGATTGGCATAAAGATCATTGGCCAGGATCAGCCTGTCGTCGGCATCGTAGAAAGCAAAGGCTTCGGCGGACAGCGAAACGGCTTCCTGCAGCCGAGTCAATTGCGCGCGCGCTTGGGTGACGTCGGTCCAGAGCAGGACCGTGTGGCCGTTCTGGCCGCGGCGGGCCTTGATCTCCACCACGCGATGGTCGCGCAGCGCGACGTCGCGCGGGGCGAATTCGTCGTCGCGCAACTGGGTCAGGCGCTGGGCAATGAAGGATTTGACGCCGACCGACAAGGCGCTGGGCGCAATCTCGCCGCCCTCGATTTCAAGCCGGATCAATTCCTCATAATGCCGTCCGATCAGGGAATCGTGCGGCGGAAAGGAACGGAAGAGATAGTTGAGGTGCGCATTGGCATAAAGCAGGCGGCCCTGGCGGTCGAAAATGGTGACCGCGGTGCGCAGGGAATCCAGCGAACGCAGCAGCGCCGCCGGGTCTTCCCGGCCTTGCGCGCAGTCAACAGGCGCCGGTTTGGCCACGGCCATTCTTGTTGCTCTATGCCTGATTGCGGGCGGGATACTGCGCCGGGTTGCGTTGCGGATTGGTTAGGGAACCGGCAATCACTGTGTAGGGATGACGGCGCCCCGTCGCGCCAAAGCCCGAATCGCGCCACGATGCTTGTGGAAAAGTGAACGGAACGGTCCGCGCTTCAGCTTTTGTTAAGCCTGACAAGCGAGATTGGCCATCACGTCCTTCGGTGTGGCGATGACCGTCAAGAGCAGCAGTTTTTCCGACCCAAAAGCGCAACGCCGCCGCTTTGCACAGGTGCAGGCGGGCAAGGCGGGGGTCGGCCTGGTGCTGGGCCTGGCCTTTTTCGCCATCATGGGCTCACCCGATACGGCGGAACTCGCGGCGTTCCTGGGCTTGCTGGTTCCCGGACTTTTGGCGCTGCTGGCTTTGACGCGGGTTTCGCTGTCCGTCCTGGAACAGGTCGGGCTGGCCAGTTTCGCCGCCTTGATCGCCTATCTCGCGGTTTTGACCGGCGGGGTTGTGTCGCCCTTGCTGGTCTGGTTCGCGCTGGTCCCGGCCGAAGCGGCGCTGACCGGCGGCCGCTCCGCCGTGCTGCGCGCCGGCATGGCGGCGGGCGCGGCCTTGCTGGCGGTGGCCGGGGTCGAGGCTTTGGGATTGTTGCCCGCCTCGCGCCTGGTATTTCCCGGCGCCCCGCCTCTATGGCTGGTCTATGGCTGCTCGATGCTGGCGGCCTTGGTGCAGGCGGGGCTGGTCGCCGCCGCCGCCCAGGACAGGCAGCGCGCCGCCGATGCCGCCGCCGCCGAAGGGGCGGCGATGTACCGTTTCCTGGCCGACAATGCCACCGACCTGATCACCCGCCATTCCTCGGACGGCCGCATCCGTTTTGCCAGTCCCGCCACCGCCGCCTTGCTGAGGCGGCTGCCGGACGCGATCACCGGCCTGGCGATGCACGATCTGGTGCATCCCGACGATGTCGGGCCGGTGCAGGCGGCGCTGATGGACTCCAGCTATCACGGCCGCTCCGGCTCGGCGGAAATGCGGCTGCGCCATCGCGACGGCCATTTTGTCTGGACCGAGATGCGCTGCCGCCCGGCGCAGATGACCTTGGGCGAGCCCGCCGACATTGTGGCGGTGACGCGCGATATTTCCGAGCGCAAGATTTATGAAAGTGCCTTGGTTGACGCGCGCGACGCGGCGCTGGATGCCAGCCGCGCCAAGTCCCGCTTCCTGGCCAATATGAGCCATGAACTGCGCACGCCGTTGAACGCCATTATCGGATTCTCGGAAGTGATGACCCGGGAAATGTTCGGACCGGTGGGGCCGCGCTATCAGGAATATTCCCGCCTGATCCATGAATCGGGCGAGCATCTGCTGGAACTGATCAATGGCGTGCTGGACATGTCCAAGATCGAGGCCGGCAAGTTCGAATTGGCGGAAGAATTATTCGAACTGGAAGACATCGCCGAAAGCGCGGTGCGGTTCCTCAAGATACCGGCGGAGCGTGCTGGTGTGGGATTAAGGCTGGATGTACAGCCGGGCGCGCGCCTGATGTTCGCCGACCGCCGCGCCGTCAAACAGATATTGGTCAATCTCTTGTCCAATGGCGTGAAATATACCCCGTCAGGCGGCGAGGTGCGGATCACCGCCAAGGCGCAGGGCTCCGGCATCGAGATCACGGTCGGGGACACCGGCACCGGCATCTCCGAAGCGGATCTGGCGCGGCTGGGCAGGCCTTTCGAACAGGTCGAGAATGCCGAGACCCGCGCCAAGGAAGGCACCGGCCTGGGCCTGGCGCTGGTCAAGTCGCTGGCCCAGTTGCACGGCGGGGCGGCGGTCATCGAATCCGTCTTGGGCGAAGGCACCACGGTCATGGTGCGGCTGCCGCATGCGGCGGTGGATGCCAAGGGTGAGCGGTTGTCGACCGGCAAAATTTTGCCCTTTAAGGCCGTCTCCTGATACGGGCGCGGTTCTTTTGCGTCCTGAGTTTGTCGAGAAATCGCTCATGGGCATTTCGCCCATATCGCTCTTCGCTCCTGCTCAGTCCGCAAAATCCCTCGCGCCCAGGCCTGCAAATTGTTCTAGAAAGGCCCCATGACGCCGACACCCCGCCTCAAAGCCGGAATATTCGTACGCGCCCTGTTGCGCCGGGTGCAGGTGGCAGGGGCTTCGGCTTTTGTGGTGCGCAGTGGTATCGAGGAGGCGGGCGCCATAATCCTCAAAATCGCCAAGCTGGACGGAACGGTGCTGGTGCTCAATCAGGTGCGCGATGCCAAGGGCGAACTGGCCTGGGCCCAGCCGCTTTCGGGCTGGACCGACGAAAAACGCGCCGCCGACTGGTGCGACAAGCAGGTGAAATTCGATCCCGATCTGTGGATCGTGGAAATCGAGGACCGCGAGGGCCGCGTTTTTGTCGATGAGCCGGTATTATAAGGGGCGGGTTGCCCTGCGCGCCCCGGCCTGCTAACCCGCCCGCCATGAGCCGCACCCCCGCCAGCGAAGCCGACTTATCTCCCTCAGCCGTGCAAGCACGGCGGCGCAGGACTTTCGCCATCATTTCCCATCCCGACGCGGGCAAGACCACTTTGACCGAGCATCTGTTGCTGCTGGGCGGGGCGATCCATGCCGCCGGCCGGGTCAAGGCGCGCGGCGAGGCGCGCCGCGCCAAATCCGACTGGATGAAGATCGAGCAGGAACGCGGCATCTCGGTCACCTCGGCGGTGATGACCTTCGAGTATCAGGACGCGGTGTTCAATCTGCTGGACACGCCGGGCCATGAAGACTTTTCGGAAGACACCTACCGCACCCTGACAGCGGCGGATTCCGCGGTGATGGTGATCGACGCCGCCAAGGGCATCGAGGCCCAGACCCGCAA
>CBHTTW010000219.1:0-4999 GCA_966096025.1 uncultured Alphaproteobacteria bacterium
TTGAAACCGTCGCCGATGCGGCTGGTCACTTGCGGCTGGCCGGGATCGTCGGTCGCCCAAGGATTGACATAGGTTTCGATGGTCTTGTTGTAGCCGCGATAGGCGACGGCGCGGTTCCAGATATGGAAGCGGGTCAGTACCGGCGCGCGGACCTGGTCCAGGCCCGGCGGCCTGGCGATCCAGTCGATCTCCTGCTGCGAACGCCACTTCTGGCGCGCCACCGCGATCTTGGTCTGGGTGTCGTTGGCGAAATGGATGGAGCTGCCATGCGGGCAATCGACACCCGGCTCTATTTCGGCGCCGCGGCTGAAGTCGGACCGCCCGCCATAGCGGAAAGCGTACTCATAGGCCCCGACCACATAGCCCTTAACCCAGGGCGCCGCCGTGGCGGGCAACGCCGTTCCCCCGGTGAGCGCCACCGCCGCCGAGCAAACCATGAGATGCTTCTTCAGGGTCATGACATCCTCCTTGCGGGCAGGCTGATCAGGCGACGACGACCGTCCCGACCATTCCCATCGCTTCGTGAAACTTGCAGATATATTTGTAGGTGCCCTTCACCGTGAAGGTGTGGCTGAAGGTGGCGTCCTGTTCCATGGTGCCGGAATCGATCGGCGCCACCCCGGCCGGCAATGCGACATTGGCGGCGGTAACCGCCTGGGCGGGATCAAACGTCACCGAATGGGTGATGATGCCGGGATTGGTCCAGGTCACCGTGTCGCCGACAGCGATATTGACCGTCGCGGGCTGAAAGATCGCCTTGGGGTTGTTCTTCATGGTGACTTCGACGGTCTTGCCCGCGGCCAGCGCCGGGGTGGCGGCGACCACACCCAGGCTGGCGACCATTTCCGTGAAGGCGCGGCGGTGAATTTTCATGGCTATATCCTCGATTATTCCGGCGGCGAAACCTGGTTGATCAAAAGATCAGATACCGCTCCGGCCTCAAAAGCCAGCGGATTGGCGTCATCCATCGGTCCCTGGCGCGGCACGATATCGGCGGTGAGCTCGAAATCGGTGACACTCTTGGGATCCAAGGCAGGGAACGCCACCCCGGCATAGGGGCTCCAGCTCTGCCAGGCCGGGTTGCCGCTGACCTTGTAGCGCCACAGCGGGCGCCAATATTCCATGCGGAAACTGTAGCGCAGGCCGGCGGGATCACGCTTGGGGACCGGCGCGCTGTCGGTCTTGGCGCGGGTCTCGGTGAAGGTGAACCAGTTGGACTTCTGCTCCATGGTCAGTTCCGCGGCGCGATAGGCGAGATATTTCTCCGCATCGTCGCGGGTGGTGTATTTTTTTCCCACCAGGACCAGATGATAGCCGGCGCCCCTCTTCTGCGCCGTGAAGACACCGGGCTTGGCCGGCGGCACCATCGGCAGCGCGTCGGATGCGGGGGCCGGTGTCGGTGCCGGCTTGGCCGGCGGGGTCTGCGCGAAACTGGTTCCCATGCAAAGCGCTGCGAGGACAAGACCGGTACCGATACTGCGTTTCATTCTGCCCACCCTGTTTTCTTTCTTAAAAATAGAATCCGACCGACACCGCATAGACGATGGCCGTCACCATAACCGCGCCGATAACCAGCCGCCAAACCGGCACCGGGGTCATCTGCGCCTCGCCCGCTCCGCCCCGGCGCTTGCCCGAAATCATCGGCCCGACGAGATTGTGGCGCTTGTAGAGGAAATAGAAAATCACCGCCGCCAGGTGCAGCCCGATCACCCAGAGCAGGACGTTGAACCAGTCATAATGCAGATGCGCGAGATGGCGGCCCTGCTTGAAGCTGACATAGAGGGACAGCGGCCCCGAATAGAGCCCGTCGACATCGACCGCGAACAGGCCGAAGGTCACCACCGTCAGCACCAGGCCCAGCATCAGGACAATGCTGATCGCGCCCAGCGCGTTATGGCCATGGCTGTGGGGGGTATCGCGCCGGTGCAGGCTGGCGGCGTAATCCAGGATCGCCTTGGGCCCGCGCACGAAATTGACGAACCGCGCGGTCGAGGATCCGACCATGCCCCAATACAGGCGCAGCAGCACGATCCACAGCACCGCATAACCGGCATAGGTATGGTATTCGAGCTCGTTGTTGACGCCGCTCCACCAGCATACGGCGATCCCGGCAACCAAGGACCAGTGCATGGCGCGCACCGGCAGGTCCCATACCCTGAGGTCCGCCGTATCGGCGAGCGCCGTTTCCATGCTGCTCGCCTCAGGCGGGGTCATGGGACCGCCTATTCTTCATTTTCTTTTTCGTAATCGGGCGAGCGGAAATCGTCATGGCAGGCCTTGCAGGACTTGCCGGTCGCAAGCACCTGCGCCTTCAGCCCCGCCTCGTCTTTCTTGAGCGCGATTTCGTTGAGCTTGGCGGCTTCGACCTGCATGGCCTTGCCGTATTTCTGGAACTGGTCGTTCTTCTGCCAGATGGCGGGCAAGGCATAGGTCTTTTTCCCGGTCTCGGGCCCGCTGCCCTTGGGGAACCAGTTCAGCAGATAACCGCTGCGGTCCTTGATGGTCTGGGCGTTGGGAATGACCGTATTGTCCCAATCGATTCTTCCCCTCTTGATGTCGTCGTTGATCGCCTTCAGCGCGCCACCCATGTCGCGTAACTTGTCCTGGCGCGGCTTGATCTGAGCGATCTCGGCCGGACCAGCGGCGGCTTCCAAAACGGCAAAACCGAACACGACGCACACCGCTGCGGTAACGCGGCGAAACCCGAACGCAGACATACGAATATGAACTCCCAGCTGACGCAGCGACCAAAGTAACGAAGAATTTGGGCGCTTTTACGCCAGCAAATCGGTGTATGGCTGCCTGATCTCCATCGAACCCTTGCCCCAGACGTCCAGCGACACGCCCATGGCCTTCTGGATCGTCAGGCCGACACGCGACACCGGGCTGGAGTCGCCCGCGACATGGAAGCCCGACTTCATGCGGCCGCTGGCGCCGCCGGCGACAAAGATCGGCAGGCCGTCCACGGCGTGGATCTTGGCGAAGCTCTGGTCGGTAAAGGCAAACACCAGGCTGTGATCCAGCACGGTGCCGTCGCCTTCCGGAACCCCGTCCAGCTCCTTCAGGAGCATGGCGAACAGTTCCATCGTGTCGACATTGTACTGCGCCACGCGCGGCTGATAGTTCAGAATCGGATCGATCGGCTCTTCGTGGGTCGACTGGTGATAACCCAAAGAATCTCCCGGCATGAAGATCTGGGAACCCGGCTCGGAGACGCTGAGGTTGAACACCCGGGTCTGGTCGGTCGCCAGCGCCAAGGCGCCAAGACGCGCCATCAAGGGCGTGACCGCGCGCAGGTTCGGCAGGGCGTTGTTGCAGGTCATTTCGGCCGGCGACTCCGGGATGGTCACCTTGGCCTGGATCTCGGGACGCTGCAGCTGCGCGGCCATCTGCAATTCGGCTTCACGCACCGAGGTGAAATACTGCTCCATGCGGGCACGGTCCGCCGTGCCCAAATTCTTCATCACATCCTTGCGGTTCTCGGACACCGCCGACAACACGCTTTGCTGGACCATGATCTGGGGATCGGGTTTCCAGTCGCCCTTGGTGGGATCCTGGAAGCCGGGCCCGAACAGGCGGGTATAGAGCGAGAGCGGCGAGGCTTCGGCCGGAAGCGTGTTGGCTTGGCCAAGGCTGGAATAGCTTTGCTTGGGGTCGCCGGCGGCGGACGCGGAGACCGACTTGTAGCGCGTGCCGTGGGAAATGACGTCGGCGATCTGCTGGTCAATAGTCTTGGAGTCGAATTCGCTCTGCTTGGTCGGCGAGATGCCGGTGGCCGCCGCGGCGGCGCCCGACCAGTGCTGGAAGTTGGGATTGTCGTCCAACGGCACGCGCAATCCGCTGAACACGTTCAGCTTGGCGCGATAGGGCTCCAGCGGCTTGAGCTGGCCCGTCATCTCATAGTCCTTGCCGCCCGTCTTGGGGATCCACAACTGCTTGGTCAGGCCCAAGCCGAAGAAGAAGGTGTTGAAGCGGGTTGGAAGCGGCCTGCCCGTGGCGGCCAGGGCCTTGCCCTTGCTGTCCAGGAAGCAGTCGAGGAAGGGAAGGCCCATAATGGCCAGCGCGCCTTGGCTGGTGCCGCGGAGCAGAAATCTGCGATCGATCTTCATGACTGTCTCCTGTCTCTACTTCGCCGCGACTTTGGTCGGTGCGCCGGCTGGTTCGGGTGCTTGTGTGTTGAAATAATCCTTGTCTTCCACCATCGCCTTGAGCAGGGCGCGCATGCGGAAGCCGGAATCGGTGAAAGCCTTGTAGGCATTCTTGAAAGCCGAAGCCGGAACATCCTCGCTGTTTTCGCCGCGGGAATAGGCATAGACCTTGCGCGCGACGCAGGCGGTATATTTGGGATTGTCGTGCAGGAACTTGCCCAGGCCCACGGCGCCTTCAAAGGCCTTGCCCTGCATGGTGGCCGAAACATCGATCATCTGGCCATTTTCCCGGGTGCGGTGTCCGCCGATGGTGTCGAAATGCTCAAGCGACAGGCCGATCGGATCGCTGTGGGTGTGACAGGAAGCGCAGGTCGAATTGGTGGCATGGGCCATCAGGCGCTCGCGCACCGTCTTGAGCGCGCCATCCACGTCATTGACCACCGAGAAGTCCACATTGGCCGGCGGCGCGGGCGTGGGCTCGCAAAGGAAGATATCCATCAGCGCCACGCCCCGCTTGGTCGGCGAGCTGCGGCCGGGGTGGGAGAACATGGACAACATGCTCACCTGGGTGAGAACGCCGCTGCGGCCGGCATCCGGCTTGAATTCATACTCCATCCAGTCGCCCTTGAAGGCATAGGGGAGCTGATAGGCCGCCGCCAGATTGCGGTTGAGGAAGGTCTTGCGCGTGGTCATCAGGTCGCGCATGTCGCCATTGGCGTGCAGCGCCAAATCGACCGTGGTGCGCAGCGTCTCTTCGCGCGCCGAGGCCGCGATGCCCGAGCTCCACTTGGGATAAAGGATGCTGTCCTTGGAAACCGTGTCGAACGTGTCCAGCTCCAGCATGTCGTTGA
>CBHTTW010000220.1:0-4983 GCA_966096025.1 uncultured Alphaproteobacteria bacterium
GGCTGAACGAGATTTACGCCAAGCACACCGGCCAGACTGTGGAAGCCATTGAAAAGATGCTGGACCGGGATACCTATTTAACCGGCGAGGAAGCCAAGGCTTTTGGCCTGATCGACCAGGTGATGGAGCGCCGCCCGGAGCAGGAAACATAGTTTTAAGCGTGTTTTTGAGGCTAAACTTCCGGAATCGCAGGAAAATCCGCATCCGATCGGATTAAACAAATCTTGATCCCGGCGGCCTTAGCATGGTCGAATGTTGGGAGATGGGGGTGCTTCGGCATCGCCCTTGCATTGTGCAGAGCAGCATAGGCCGTCTAGGCTGAAGGCTGCCGATCCCCGGTAGGGGAACATTACCCCGCAAGGGGAATTAAAAGCCCTGCAGGAGGGTTACCTCCAAGGGGCAAGGGTCGAAAGGGCCCGGTGGAAGACGATGAGTAAGGCCAGCGGCGGCGAGTCCAAGAACACGCTCTACTGCTCTTTCTGCGGCAAGAGCCAGCACGAAGTGCGCAAGCTGATCGCGGGCCCGACCGTTTTCATCTGCGACGAATGCGTCGAACTCTGCATGGAAATCATCCGGGAGGAGAACAAGACCTCCTTCATGAAATCCAAGGAGGGTGTTCCCACCCCGCAGGAAATCTTCAAGGTGCTGGACGATTATGTCGTCGGCCAGAGCCACGCCAAGAAGGTGCTCTCGGTCGCCGTCCACAATCATTACAAGCGCATCAATTCGTCCGGCAAGAACGGCGATGTCGAGCTGGCCAAGTCCAACATCATGCTGATCGGCCCCACCGGCTGCGGCAAGACCTTGCTGGCCCAGACCCTGGCGCGCATCCTGGATGTGCCCTTCACCATGGCCGACGCCACGACCTTGACCGAAGCCGGTTATGTCGGCGAGGACGTCGAGAATATCATCCTCAAGCTGCTGCAGGCCGCCGACTATAATGTCGAGCGCGCCCAGCGCGGCATCGTGTATATCGACGAAGTCGACAAGATCAGCCGCAAGTCGGACAATCCTTCGATCACCCGCGACGTGTCGGGCGAAGGCGTGCAGCAGGCCTTGCTCAAGATCATGGAAGGCACCGTGGCTTCGGTGCCGCCCCAGGGCGGCCGCAAGCATCCCCAGCAGGAATTCCTGCAGGTGGACACGACCAATATTCTGTTCATCTGCGGCGGCGCTTTCGCCGGCCTGGACAAGATCATCGCCCAGCGTACCGCCGGCTCTTCCATGGGCTTCGGTTCCAATCCCAAGGGCCCGGACGAACGCGGCACCGGCGATCTGCTGCGCGAGATCGAGCCGGAAGACCTGCTGAAGTTCGGCCTGATCCCCGAATTCATCGGCCGTCTGCCGGTGCTGGCGACCTTGGGCGATCTGTCCGAGACCGCGCTGATCGAAATCCTCACCCGTCCCAAGAACGCGCTGGCCAAGCAGTATATGCGCATGTTCGAGATGGAAGGCGTCAAGCTGCGCTTCCAGGAAGAAGCCCTGCACGCCATCTCGCGCAAGGCGATCCAGCGCAAGACCGGCGCGCGCGGTTTGCGTTCCATCCTGGAAGGCATCCTGCTGGAGACCATGTTCGAACTGCCGACGCTCTCGGGCGTGCAGGAAGTCGTGATCACCGCCGATGTGGTGGAAGGTAAGGCGCGTCCGCTTTACACCTACTCCGACAAAGCGGAAGCGCGCGAGAAGTCCGCCTCCTAACTTGATCTTTTGTCCGCCGAGTGCGTCGCGCGTGCTGTGAGCCATGGCGCGCAAAGCGCGTGAGCAGGTCCAGCGGACCTGCGAAAGTGGCGAACGCCGCGAGCTTGGGCGAGCGGCCGTGGATACAAGCTCCGCGCGTTGCCTACGCTGTCGCTAGGCAACCCTGCTCGGACGGCCAAAATCTCGGCGTTAGGAGCGGACTTCAAGGCATATTGAGGGTTCCGCTCCAGAACTGCGTGCCCGCACGCGTGTCCGCGTCATATTTGTGGACAAAGGTCAGTTTGCCGTCCGCGCCCACCCGGTAGAGTGACAGGCCCGCGCCGATCAGGGACAGCACATCTTCCTGCAACACCTGCATCGGCGTGGTGCTGGCGGCGATCAGGATCTGGCCCGACGGGTCCATGGCGAAGGTGCGCAGTTCATAGTCATCGGTCCAGGCGCGCTGAATCAATGTCGGCTCGCCGCTGGAGGGATTGATCGCCCACACCGCGACATTGTTTTCGCCGCCATTGGACACGAGCTTGCCCTTGACCTCCACCGTGCCCGAGCCGCGATTGGTCTGATAGACAAAGCGGCCGTTGGGATGAACATGGATCGGGCCCACGCCCTGGCCGGGATGCTTGTCTTTCCCCTGCGGGTCGGTCAGGGCGTTTTTCACAAACAGCGGTTCTGACGTGAGGGTGCCGTCGGCTTTCAGGCCGAACACCGCGATGCTGTTCTCGCGCTCCAGCGAGACATAGGCAAAGCGCCCGCCAGGATCGAAATCCAGATGACGCGGTCCAAAACCCAATCCGGCGGCGCCGGGCTTGATGGTTTGCAGCTGGGAAAGCTGCCCCGCTTTGTCGAAACCGAACACGTGGATATGGCCCGGGTCTTCCGGCTTGCCGTTTGCGGCGTCATTGCCCCGGCTGCAGACGATCAGCGTTTTGTTGCCGGGCGTGACGCGCACCTGATGGGCATAGATTCCGAAATCCAGCGCCGCTTTCTGGGCAACCTGGGCGCCGATGCTGCCGTCGGCATTCAGCCGGTGCACCGTCACCTGGCTGGGATTGTTGTAGGCGGTGAACAACAAGGCTCCGGTCTGATCGGTGGTGACGTGCAACGGGCGCGCCGGCAACAGGGCCGGCTGGCCATGGGGCGAGAGCGCCCCGCTCGCCTCATCGATTTTGAACGCCAAGGCATAATGGTTCTTGTCGGCGCCGGTGGCGCCCATCGGACCGCTGCCGGGCTGGGTGTTGCTGGCCACGACATAGAGGAACTTTTTCGACGGATGCGGCCAGGCATATTGGATATTGGCGGGCAGGGTGTTTTGGCCCGTTGGTGTCAGCACCGCCTTTTCCACATCCAGGCTGTAGACCGTCAATTTGGCACCTGTGCTGGCGTAGAAGGGAAGCGTTTCGCCCGCGGCCAAGGCACGTCCCGGCGCCGCCGCGGCCCCCAAAAGCACGGCAAAATCCCGCCGGTTCAGCATGCAATCCTCCCCTTTTTATCCTTGGGCGCAAACGATAGGACTGCCATGCGGCGGCGGCAAATCCGCCACGGCGCGGCGAAAAAGCCGGGTTCTCAACGACTTTTTGGGCCGGGGCGGGAACTTGGCGGGCTTAAGTCTTTGCACCGCCTTGAAACACCTTGTTAGGGGGGCCACTTTACCCTGACCGGAGTCGGCCCGTGTTTGGGGGCGGCTCCCTCGTCGGGGCTTCGCCCATCTGGGGAAGCCGAATAACGCCGGAGGTTTTCCGGCAGGAGCATGCATATGGCGGATGACGCCACCAAGAAAGTCGAGACTGCCGATCCCTCCAGCGCCCCGGTTCTGCCGCTGCGCGATATCGTTGTTTTCCCGCACATGATCGTTCCCCTCTTTGTCGGCCGCGAAAAGTCCGTGCGCGCGCTGGAGGAGGTCATGAGCGAAGAGAAGCAGATCCTGCTTCTGACCCAGAAGAATGCCGCGGAAGACGATCCCACCGCCGAGGGCCTTCACACCATCGGCACCCTGGCGACCGTCCTGCAACTCTTGAAGCTGCCCGACCAGACCGTGCGCGTGCTGGTCGAAGGCAAGGCGCGGGCGCGGGTCACCGGCTTTTCCCCCCGCAGCGATTTCTTCCAGGCCACGGTCGAGAAAATTCCGGAAGAGGCCGCCGTGGCGCAGGAATCCGAAGCGCTGATGCGCACGGTGAAGGCCAATTTCGAGCAGTATATCAAGCTCAACAAGAAGATCCCGTCCGAGACCTTGGCGGCGGTCGCCCAGATCGACGATGCGGCCAAGCTGGCCGATACGGTGGCTTCGCATCTGTCGGTCAAGATCGGCGAGCGCCAGGGCCTGCTGGAGACCTTCGGCACCACCGAGCGGCTGGAGAAGATCCTGTCCCTGATCGAGGCGGAGATCGGCGTGCTGCAGGTCGAGCGCAAGATCCGCAGCCGGGTCAAGCGCCAGATGGAGAAGACGCAGCGCGAATATTATCTCAACGAGCAGCTCAAGGCGATCCAGAAGGAACTCGGCGAAGGCGAAGAAGGCCGCGACGAGATGAACGAGCTGGAAGACCGTATCCGCAAGACCAAGCTCAGCAAGGAAGCGCGCGACAAGGCCCAGGCCGAAGTCAAGAAGCTGCGTTCCATGTCGCCCATGTCGGCGGAAGCCACCGTGGTGCGCAACTATCTCGACTGGCTGCTCAACCTGCCCTGGGGCAAGAAGAGCAAGATCAAGCGCGATATCGTCAGCGCCGAACAGGTGCTGAACGACGATCATTTCGGCCTGGAAAAGGTCAAGGAGCGCATCCTGGAATATCTCGCCGTGCAGCAGCGCGTCGGCAAGCTCAAGGGTCCGATCCTGTGCCTGGTCGGCCCTCCGGGTGTCGGCAAGACCTCGCTCGCCAAGTCCATCGCCAAGGCGACGGGCCGCGAATATGTGCGCATGAGCCTGGGCGGCATGCGGGACGAAGCGGAAATCCGCGGCCACCGCAGGACCTATATCGGCTCCATGCCCGGCAAGATCATCCAGTCGATGAAGAAGGCCAAGAGCAGCAATCCGCTGTTCCTGCTGGACGAGATCGACAAGCTGGGCGCCGATTATCGCGGCGATCCGTCTTCGGCCCTGCTGGAAGTGCTGGACCCGGAGCAGAACTCCACCTTCAACGACCATTATCTGGAAGTGGATTTCGACCTTTCGGACGTGATGTTCGTCACCACGGCCAACAGCCTGCACATGCCGCAGCCCTTGATGGACCGCATGGAGATCATCCGCATCCCCGGCTACACCGAGGATGAGAAGGTCGAGATCGCCAAGCGCCA
>CBHTTW010000221.1:0-4980 GCA_966096025.1 uncultured Alphaproteobacteria bacterium
TGGTCAATACCGCGCTGGCCTATGTCCTTTATTACCGGATGGTGGCGAATGTCGGCGCAACCTATATGTCGCTGGTCACACTTTTAATTCCGCCCATCGCGCTGCTTTTGGGCGCGGCGTTCTTGGGCGAGAGCGTGACGTTGCAGGCCCTGGCGGGCATGGCGATCATTATTCTGGGATTGGCGGCGACGAACGAGCGCGTGTTCAGGCGGCCGTCCATCCCCCGTCAATCGAGATAATGCTTCCGGTGATCGAGCGCGCCATGTCGCCCGCCAGATAGACGGCCAGCGCCGCGACTTCCTCCACCGTGACGAACTGCTTGGTCGGCTGGGCCAGCAGCAGCACGTCGTTGATCACCTGTTCGCGCGTCATCTTGCGCGCCGCCATGGTGTCGGGAATCTGCTTTTCCACCAGCGGCGTCCAGACATAGCCGGGACAGATGGCGTTGGAGGTGATGCCGAAAGTCGCGGTCTCCAGCGCGATGGCCTTGGTGAAACCGGCGATGCCATGCTTGGCCGCGACATAGGCCGACTTGAAAGGCGAGGCGACCAGGGCGTGGGCGGAAGCGGTGTTGATGATGCGGCCCCACTTTTTGGCCTTCATGCCGGGCACCGCGGCGCGGGTGGCATGGAACGCCGATGACAGGTTGATGGCCAGGATCTGGTCCCATTTTTCCGGCGGAAAGTCTTCCACCGGTGAGACGAACTGGATGCCGGCATTGTTGACCAGTATGTCCACCCCGCCCAGCTGCTTGATGGTATCGGCCACCATGGCCTCGGTCTCGTGCCCCTTGCTCATATCGGCGCCGCTATAAATCGCCTTGACGCCGAATTCGGTCTCTATCCCGCTGCGCTCCTTCTCGATCGCCCCCGCATCGCCGAAACCATTGATGCAGACATGGGCCCCCTGGCCGGCAAAGGCCCGTGCGATGGCGAGCCCGATGCCCGAGGTTGAACCGGTGACCAGGGCGACTTTGCCTTTGAATGACATGAAATATCTCCGGAAGGGCGACGCCAAAGCATGGCACAGCCATGGCCGCCCTGAAGGGGCAATAAGGCCGCACCTTTGAAAGCTTCGGCAAAATGTCACGAATTCGGCTATGATTCGCGCCGTGGACGCAAAACCGATACATCCGCCGCAGTCATCGGGGCATCGCTACGCGCCGATCCCCAGGCCGGACAATTGCGGCCGCATCGCCTTGGTCCTGCAAGGCGGCGGCGCGCTCGGCGCTTATCAAGGCGGGGTCTATCAGGCGCTGCATGAAGCAGGACTGGAACCGGAATGGGTATCCGGCGTCAGCATCGGCGCGATCAATGCCGCATTGATTGCCGGCAATGCGCCGGACCGGCGCCTGGCGGCGCTCTGCGAATTCTGGGACCGCGTCACCGACCGCACCATCTGGCCCTATACGCCGGACGGCGACATCTTTCGCCAGGCCCGCAACACGGTTTCGGCGCTGACCACCGCGCTGTTCGGCCAGCCCGGCCTGTTCAATCCGCACAAACTCAATCCCTGGTTCCTGGCGCCCGGCGCCAAGGACGCCACCAGCTTTTACGACAACACGCCGCTGAAAAAGACTCTGGAAGAGCTGGTGGATTTCAGGCTGCTCAACGAAGGCGATCCCCATTTCGCGGTGGGCGCGGTCAATGTGATGACCGGAAATTTCGTCTTCTTCGACAATCGCAAGGAAGAAATCCGCATCGAACATATCCTGGCCAGCGGCGCGCTGCCGCCGGCCTTTCCCATGGTGCAGATCGGCACGGACTATTTCTGGGACGGCGGCATCGTTTCCAACACGCCGTTGCAGCATCTTTTGGCGCAGGACGACGACATCAATTCGCTGGTGTTCCAGGTCGATCTGTTCAGCGCCCGGGGCGATCTGCCCCGCACCATGTCGGACGTTCTGGGTCGTCACAAGGACATCATGTATTCCTCGCGCACCCGGCAGGTCACCGACAGTTTCGCGCGCCTGCAGCGCTGGAAGACGCGGGCCTATGAAGCGCTGGTCAAGGTGCCCGAAGCCGATCTCAGCGACGAGCAGCGGGAGATGCGCGACAAGCTTTCGATCCTGCCGCAGGCCACCATCCTGCAACTCATCTACCAGCAGAAATCCTATGAGGGGAACGCGCGCGATTATGAATTCAGCGCCGATTCCATGCATGAGCATTGGAAAAACGGGCATGAGGACACGCTCAGCACCTTGAAGCGCAAGGATTGGCTCAAGATGCCGCCCAAGAATATCGGCGTCGTCACCCATGACGTGCATCGCGAAAATGAAGGCCGCTGAGCTTGGCTGACGACCGTGTCTGATATTGGGGCGTCGATTCCCGGGCGGCTCGAACGATTGCCCGCCACGCGCGGCTTCTGGCGGCGGATCACATTCCTGTCGCTGGGCGGATTTTTCGAATTCTATGACCTGTTCCTGGCGGCCTATGTCGCGCCGGGGCTGGTGAAGAGCGGCATCTATACCAGCACCACATCCGATTTTTTCGGCAACACCGGCATCGCCGGTTTCGTCGCCGCCTTCTTCCTGGGCCTGTTTGTCGGCACCGCCTTGTTCGGCTATTTCGCCGACCGGTTCGGGCGGCGCACCATCTTTACGGTCTCGCTTCTATGGTATGCGGGCGCTTCGCTGATCATGGCGTTCCAGCAGGACGCCTTCAGCCTCAATCTGTGGCGCTTCATCTGCGGCATCGGCATCGGGGTGGAGCTGGTCACCATAGACACCTATATCGCGGAGCTTTCGCCGCCCAAAACGCGCGGCCGCGCCTTTGCTTATTCCAACATCATCCAGTTCGCCGCCATTCCCGTGGTGGCTTTGCTGGGCTGGCTGCTGGTGCCGCACAGTTTTTTCGGCATCGAAGGCTGGCGCTTTGTCATCGTGCTGGGTTCGGTGGGCGCGCTGCTGGCCTTTTTTGTGCGGCGGAACTTGCCGGAGAGCCCGCGCTGGCTCGCCGCCCATGGACGTTCGCAGGAAGCCGAGACAATCGTCGAATCCTGGGAGATTGAAGCGCGGCTGTCCGGTGCGCAATTGGCGGAGCCGGCGCCGCATGTGGTGGAACAGGGCAGGGGCTCTTTCCGGGAAATCTGGAAGCCCGCCTATCGCGGCCGCACCCTGATGCTGATCGCCTTCAACTTGTTCCGGGCGGCTGGCTATTACGGCTTTGCCAGCTGGATGCCGACCCTGCTGATCGCCAGCGGTGTCGAGGTGACCAAAAGCCTGGGCTATACTTTTCTTATCGCCATCGCCGCCCCTTTCGGGCCGCTGCTGGGCCTGTTGTTCAGCGACCGGGTCGAACGCAAATGGATCATTGCCGGTTCGGCGCTGGCCATTGCCGCGGTCGGCCTGGCCTTCGCCCTTGCGCGCGGCATGTTCGCCGTCATCGCCTGCGGCGTGGCGATGACATTGCTGAACAACATCCTGTCCTTCGCCTATCACGGCTATCAGCCCGAATTGTTTCCCACCCGCATTCGCGCCCGGGCGGTGGGCTTCGTCTATTCCTTCTCGCGCATTTCCACCACTTTCAGCGCCTTTGTCATTGCCTTCCTGCTGCGCGAGTTCGGCGCGCCGGGCGTGTTTGTTTTCATTGCCGGTTGCATGGCCATGGTGTCGCTGGTGATCGGGATTTTCGGGCCGGTCACCAGCGGCATGGCGCTGGAAAAAATCTCGCGCTAGAAGCGACCGCGAACCCGGGCGAAGCGACGGCGCGACCAAAAACGGAGCGACCGGAAACCCGAAGCGATTGCGCAGCAAGCGCGCAGGGCCTTTCGGCGCGACAAAAATAAAGGCCCGCCCCGCGTGAGCAGGGCGAGCCCCCGGAAGCCTTCGCTGCATTGGGTCAGCGGCAGCCTCCGGATGCCAACATCGGTGGCCGCGCGTTTTTTTGCAACTGATTTTGCAAGTCATTTTCATTTTTGTGCCGGGTCCAGGGAAATTGTCCGATTTTTTAGGTATGTACTTGAAAAGGCGATAAAATTACAAAGCCCACCGCACCGCGCAAAACAGGTGGCTTAAGACGAGTCCAGAACCATGAACTACCGGCACGGATTTCATGCGGGCAATTTCGCCGATGTGGTGAAGCATCTGGCGCTGGTGGCGATTCTGTTGCACCTGCGCAAAAAAGACACCGCATTTTCGGTGGTGGACAGCCATGCCGGACGCGGGGCTTACGATTTAGACGGTACGCAAGCCGGCAAAACCGGCGAGGCGCGAGACGGCATTGCCCGGCTTTTGGATTTGTCAGGTGAGATGCCGGAAGCGCTTTCGACCTATTTGTCGCTGGTGAGGGAAGGCAAGCTTTATCCCGGCTCGCCCTTGATCGCCGCCAAGCTGCTGCGGCCGCAGGACCGGCTGACGGCGATCGAAAAGCATCCGGAGGAGTTTGCCGACCTGGAAAAGCTGCTGGCGCCTTACCGCAATTGCATCGCTGAACTGGGTGACGGTTATGCGCGCAGCTTAAAGCTGCTGCCGCCGCAGTCGCGGCGCGGGCTGGTGTTGATCGATCCGCCGTTCGAAGCGCCGGATGAGTTTTCCACCCTGGCCCAAACCGTACGCGATGCGGTCCGCAAATTCGCCACCGGCGTTTTTCTGATTTGGTATCCCATCAAGTCGCAAGCCGATGCCGATGCCTTCACCGGTGAGGTGCTGGCGGGCGGCGCCGCCAAGGCCATGACGATCGACATTAAGATAAGCGCGCCGGACGGAAAACTGGCCCGTGCCGGTCTTTTGGTGATCAATCCGCCGTTCGGCTTCGCTTCCATCATGGAACAGGCGGGACGGCTGTTGGCGCCGCGTCTGAAATGCGAGATCGCATCGGCCTGGCTTGCGGGCGCGGAATAGTCGCGATTTGCGCAAGGGATAAAGGCACTTAGCCGCGTATCCGTCAGGCTTGCGCTTTGCCGGCGCCTCCCTTATCACCGCCGGTGGACAGGTGGTCGAGTGGTCGATGGCACCGCACTCGAAATGCGGCGAGCCTGCAA
>CBHTTW010000222.1:0-4979 GCA_966096025.1 uncultured Alphaproteobacteria bacterium
GTGATGGCCGACGCCAAGCCGATCGCCTAACCGCTGGCGGGCGCGTGCCAGGAGAATCCGTCCTGTGCCGGCATGGAAAGCATGGCCGGCAATGGCGGCGAAGAGAATGCCCGCTCCACCGCCGTTGTCATCACCTATGGCAAGGCCAAGATCGCCAGTTTCGGCGATCTCACCTGGGATCGCGAGAAGGACCTGTTCTGTCCCATCGACCGGATCGGCAAGGTGGATGTCCTGCTCGCCACCCATCACGGCACCGGCCTGTCGGGCAGCCCGGCATCGGTCAACGCACTGGCGCCTATCGTGGCCATTGTCGGCAACTCGGCGCGCAAGGGCGCCGATGCGGCACGGATGAAGACCATCAAGTCCAGCCCGCGCATCCAGGATGTCTGGCAGCTCCACACCACCACCGTGGCGCCCGATGTGAATGTCGCCACCGACATGATTTCCAATCCCGATACCGATCAGGCCAAGGACAAGTTCCATGCCTTGCGCCTGCGCATCGAGCGGGACGGCAAGGTGACAGTGATCAACGA
Source organism: uncultured Alphaproteobacteria bacterium (assembly GCA_966096025.1). GTDB lineage: Bacteria > Pseudomonadota > Alphaproteobacteria > Micropepsales > Micropepsaceae > Rhizomicrobium. The sequence goes on from CBHTTW010000222.1 coordinate 534, forward strand.
ACGCAACGGGTTCAACAAGTCCTATAAGGCTTCCTGACCATGCATAGAATGTTTGCCGCTGCATTGCTGACTTCCGCCTTGACGATTCCAGCGCTTGCCGCCGAAGGCACCTTGAAGGTGGTTTCCATCGACATGGAAGGCGGCGGCGGCACCTTGTTCGTCACCCCGGAAGGCAGGTCGCTGTTGATCGATAGCGGCTGGCCCAGCGGTGCGGGACTGCTGCCGTCACCCGACGGGGCCAAGAACAGCGCCGACCGCATCGTCGCCGCCGCCAGGAAACTGGGGGTGTCAAAAATCGATTTCCTGATCACCACCCATTATCACATGGACCATGTCGGCGGGCTTGCCGACCTGGTCAAGCGCATCCCGGTGGAGACCTTCATCGATCACGGCACCAACGCCGAACATCTGGCGCCGGGCGAAAAAATTCTCCCCGATCTGGAAGGCGGCATGCCGGATCAGCTCTATCCCAAATATCTGGAGATCATCAAAAACCACAATCACATCGTCGCCAAGCCGGGGCAGGTGATCCAGATCGGTTCGATGACCGCCACCATCGTGTCCAGCGATGGCGTGGTCCTGTCCAAGCCGCTGGTGGGCGCCGGCAAACCCAATCCGGTGTGCGACACGGCGGAGAGCAAGGCGCCGCGCGATGTCGGCGGTGAGGAAAATGCCCGCTCGGTCGCCTCGGTGCTGCGCTTCGGCAAAGTGTCCATCGCCATGTTCGGCGATCTCAGCTGGCAGAAGGAACGGGCGCTGTCCTGTCCCACCGGCAAGCTCGGTCATGTCAATCTGTTGATCGCCACCCAGCACGGCTCCAGCATTTCCAGCAATCCGGCTTCCATCGCCGACATGAGGCCCGACCTTGTGCTGATGGGTTCGGGCGGCAAACAGGGCGGCGACGAAGGACCGATCAAGGTCTTGAAATCGTCGCCGGGCCTGATGGGTTTCTGGCAGACCCATGAAAGCTTTGCCCATCCGGAATGGAGCGGCGACAAGAACATGATCGCCAATCTCAATCCTCCGTCCGCCGCCATTGCCGCCCATGCCAAGGCGATGTTCACCTCGCCGCCGGATCAGGGCCATGCCATCCAGGCCGAGATCACCAAGGACGGCAAGATCACCCTGACCAACAGCCGCAACGGCTTCAGCAAAAGCTATCAGGTCAAGTGACACGCCGAAGGCGTGTCATCCCCGGCGAGCGGCGGAGCCGCGAGGGAAGGGGATCCAGGGGAATTATGACTCGTAAAAATTTTCACGCGATAGTGACGGCTCTGCTGCTTGCAGCCGCACCTGCTTCGGCGGCTGGGCTGAAAGTCGTTTCGGTGGATGTGGAGGGCGGGGCGGCGACCTTGTTCCTCACCCCGGAAGGCAAATCGCTGCTGATCGACACCGGCTGGCCGGCGGGTTTTGGGCAAATGCCCTCGCCGGACGGCAGCCATGAATCCGCCGACCGTATTGTGGCGGCGGCCAAGAAACTGGGCATCACCAAGCTCGATTATGTGATCGTCACCCATTATCACGACGATCATTCCGGCGGCACCTTTGCGCTGGTCAAACGCATTCCGGTCGACACCTTCATCGATCATGGCGAGGTGCGCGACAAGCTGCGCCCCGGCACGCCGCCGGAAAAAATCATCAACACGGCGGCGGGGCAGTACCCGCTCTATCTGGCGGCGATCCAGGGCCATAAGCGCATCATCGCCAAGCCGGGTGACGTCATCCGCATCGGCTCGATGACCGCCACCATCGTCTCCAGCGATGCCAAGGTCCTGACCAAGCCGCTGGCAGGCGCGGGCCAAGCCAATCCCCATTGCAATGTTCCGGGCAAGGGCTTCACCGCGGACGAGAATGCCAGTTCGGTGGCCGCCTTGCTGCGTTTCGGCAAGGTCACCATCGCCCAGTTCGGCGATCTCTCCTGGGACAAGGAATATGAACTGGCCTGTCCGGTGGACAAGATCGGCAAGGTCAATCTGCTGCTGGTCACCCAGCACGGCTCGGGCGGCGTTTCCAGCAATCCGGCGCAGGTCGCGGCGATGCGCCCCGATGTGGCGATCATGCCCAATGGCGGCAAGAAGGGCGGCGATCCCGAGGCGATCAAAACCGTGCTGGCGCAGGAAGGCCTGCAAGGCTTTTGGCGGCTGCATGAATCCTACAAATTTCCGGAATTGAGCGGCGACAAGAACATGATCGCCAATCTCAATCCGCCGCAGTCCGAAGTCGACAAGGTGGCGATGAAGCCCTGGGAAGCGCCGCCCGACATGGGTTACAGCATCCAGGCCGAAGTGACGGCGGACGGCAAAATCACCGTAACCAACAGCCGCAACGGCTTCAGCAAGTCCTATCAGATCAAATAGCAGGAATGACCGTCAGTTCCGGCCATAGCGCTTTCCAGCGCGCGGTTTTTTCGGCATAGCGCGCGGCCTGGAAATTGGGCGTGTCGTTGGGCCGCACGATCATCTCCGCCACATCCGCCAGGCCTTTGGGGGCGTAGAGTTCGTAACTGTCGCCTCGATTGCGAATCCCCACTTGCGCGCAGGGCATCAGGAAGCGGTCGATGCCGTCGCTGGAGCGGGTCAAAGGCGGGTAGGGGGCGCCGAATTTTTCCCCGTACCACAGATGTACCCGCGCCTGATTGCGCACTTCGATGGTGGCCGGAATATCGGCACAGGCCTGTTGCACCCGGCGGATGACCTTGTCTTCTGCTTCATAGGACGTGTCGGGGTCGAAATAGAAAAGATCATGGTCGCGGATGCCGTATTGGACATCGCGTCCCGTTTGAATATTCCACGCGGTCTGGAACAGCGATCCGGAAACCAGCCATGTGTCCGCCAAGCCCAGGGACGGCAGGCGCGCCAGGATGGCCTGGTTCACCGGATTGCTTAGAACCAGGGCAACGAATTCGGCTTCGGTCATAGCGGAAGATCGAAGCTGCCGCCGGCATTGCGCATCAGCGGGCGGGCCCATTTGATCGCATCGCAGGACAGCGGCGCATAAAGATGCGGAAAATCCTCGGCGCGAGACGCCGAGAATTCCCATTTCAGGGCGGCGCCCAGCGCCGCCGCATCCACCGCCACCAGCATCAGATCGTCCTGTCCGGCATAGTAGCGCCGCAGGGTCTCCGGCAGTTGGGCTGCGGTGGAGAAATGCAGAAAGCCGTCGGCCTTGTCATGGGTCGAGCCGTGATAGTCGCCGCTTCCGGCTTCCCATTCGGTGCGCGGGACGATCTTGAAGATCAATGTATCGATCATCGCCATCGCGCCCGCTACCGGTATGAGCCGTCAGGCAGCCGTCCCACCCACGGTCAATCCATCCAGCCGCAAGGTCGGCTGGCCCACACCCACCGGCACGCTCTGGCCGTTCTTGCCGCAGGTTCCGATGCCGGTGTCCAATTTCATGTCATTGCCGATCATGGACACGCGCGTGAGGGATTCCGGACCCGAACCGATCAGGGTCGCGCCCTTGATCGCCGCGCCCAGCTTGCCGTCCTCGATCAGGTAGGCCTCGGTGCAGCTGAAGACGAATTTGCCGTTGGTGATGTCGACCTGGCCGCCGCCGAAATTGGTGGCGTAGATGCCTTTCTTCACACTGGTGAGAATTTCCGCCGGCTCCTTGTCGCCGCCCAGCATGTAGGTGTTGGTCATGCGCGGCATCACCGGCGAGGAATAGGACTGGCGCCGGCCATTGCCGGTGGGCGCCACGCCCATCAGCCGGGCATTCTGCCTGTCCTGCATATAGCCCTTGAGAATGCCGTCCTCGATCAGCACGGTGCGGCTGGTGGGCGTGCCCTCATCGTCGATGGAGAGCGAGCCGCGCCGTCCGTCGATGGTGCCGTCATCCACCACCGTAACACCGGGCGCGGCAACGCGCTCGCCCAGCAATCCGGCGAAGGCCGATGTCTTCTTGCGATTGAAATCGCCTTCCAGCCCATGGCCGATGGCTTCGTGCAGCAGGATGCCGGGCCAGCCCGGACCCAGCACCACCGTCATTTCACCGGCGGGGGCGGGGATGGAGGTGAGATTGACCAGCGCCTGGCGCAGGGCTTCGTCGATGGCGCCTTGCCAATAAGCCGGATCGAGATAGGTCTCATAGCCGCTTCTGCCGCCGCCGCCGAAATGTCCGCTCTCCTGGCGGCCATCTTCTTCAACAATCACCGCGACATTGAGCCGGACCAGCGGCCGGATGTCGGAATAATGTTCGCCGCCGGCGCGCAAAATCTCAATGCGCTGCCATTCTCCCGACAGGCTGGCCGAGACCTGGCGCACACGGCTGTCTTTGCCCCGCGCATAAGCGTTCATCTCTTCCAGCAGCTTGACCTTCTTTTCGAAGCCCGCGGTCTGCAGCGGATCGATATCGGTATAGAGCTTGACGTTGCTGCGCTGGGGTGCGGCCGCCGCCACGCCCGAATAGCCCTGGGCCACCGCCCGCACCGTGTTGGCCGCCCGC
>CBHTTW010000223.1:0-4978 GCA_966096025.1 uncultured Alphaproteobacteria bacterium
GGGCGGTTCCTATAAAGTGCCCCATCGATTGATGAGAGCCATGCTGGGCACAAAGCGAAATCTGGCCGCCGGCGCGCTGCTTTTGCTTGGGCTGGCGGGCCCGGCCTGTGCCGAGGCTCCCAAGGCTTTGCACGCCACGCTCGCCGACTATCTGGAAATGCCCGCCACCGGCAATTTCGACAGCGGCAAAATCCGGTCATGGATCGCCCGCGTCAACTTTCTGGTGGAAGAACCCGGGGGCAAGCGCGCCTTTGTCACCGATCAAACCGGACCGCTTTACATCCTGGACAAGACATCCAGACAGCTTACGCCCTATCTCGCCTTTGACGGCGCCGGTGATGGAAAGGGACTGTTTGCCCGCTTCCTGGCCGATACCAGTTTCGCCAGCGGGCTGGTTGGGGTCGCCTTCGATCCCGACTATCGGCGCAACGGAAAATTCTACACGCTGCACATGGAGGACGCCGCCTCCGCCGCTTCGCCCCTGCCCAGGAATGGGGCGGCGCCGAACCTCGATCTTTCAAACTATGCCACGACCAAGCCGATCATCACGCCCTCCGCGGGAACGCCGATCCGGCGCGAGTCGGTTCTGGTGGAATGGACGGACAGCAATACCGGCAACACCACATTCGAGGGAACGGCGCGGGAGCTGATGCGGGTGCAGCTCTTGACCGGGGTTCATCCCGTCAACGATTTGACCTTCAATCCCGCCGCCCGCCGGGGCGATGCGGATTGGCGGGTGCTTTATATCTCTTCCGGAGACAGCGGCGCGGGCGAGATGAGCGACAGCCGCCGGCTCAATCCGCAAAGGCTCGACACGCTCGGCGGGAAAATCCTGCGGATCATTCCCGACCCCAAGGAGCATGCCGGAACCAGCCAACTCAGCGAGAATGGCCGCTACCGCATTCCCAATGACAATCCGTTTGCCGGCCTGGCCGGGGCGCGCAAGGAAATCTGGGCCTATGGCATGCGCAATCCGCACCGCCTGGCCTGGGACCGTGTTTCGCCGGGGCGCGCCAACCTGCTGGCTTTTGTCATCGGCTCGAATTCGGGCCAGCCCCGCTTTGAAACCATCGATGTCATCCAGCGCGGCGCCAATTTCGGCTATCCGCTGCGCGAAGGGCCGGACCTCAAGCCGCTGAGCCCGGTCTATGGCTTTGTTCCCGGCGACGGCACCTTGCCGGTGCGGATATCCGAAGCGATCGTGCTGGAAGACCGCGTCCCCATGCAGGACAGCAGCCTGGCCTATAAAACCGGATCGCAGGGCGATGCCATAGCCGGCGGCCTGGTGTACCGCGGGAAGAAGTGGCCGGCGCTGCAAGGCTCCTTGCTGTTCGGCGATATCACCAGCGGCAGGATTTTCACGGTTGGAATGGCTGACCTCTATGCCGCCAAGGATGGCAATCCCGCCACCCTGGCCGCCTATGGCGAGATCAAGACCGATCTTGCGACCCTCGCGCTGAACCGCGCGCGCGGCCGTTCCCCCTCCCCCGAGGCTTCACCGGCCGGCAATCCGCCCGTCCAGTTTCGCGTCGATATGCGCCTGGCGGTCGACAGTGATGGAGAAATTTATCTCCTCACCAAAAGCGACGGCATGATCCGCCGGGTCGAGAGCATCGAGTGAGAGGCCTGCCGATGCCCGCTTGGGGCGGCAGGCGGCGATGGACGGCATGGGTATCCCGCGGCGGTTTTGCCACGTGATTTACGCTTCGATAACCCTCGAATACCAGCCTTGCGGCACGGCTTTTCCATCCCCGCCGATTAAGTCTCCCATCATAATTCCTGTTTAAAATCGCCTGTTCCGGAGTGAAGGACAGCGAGGCGTGACGAATTCCGTATCCGTAAGAACCCTGCTGTCGGTGATTACCGGCGTGCTGGTCGTCATGCTGGTTTCGGTCTTCGCCATGTCGGCGAACGACGCCTTCGACCGCAAGCGGGAAGCGGCGCACACCCTCTCCGTCGTCAACATCACGCGCAACATGCTTTCCGCCAAGGAGAGCATCCGGATCGAAGGCGGCGCGGCGCATGCCTCGCTGGCGGCGCCGCAACGGGCGAGCGAAGCGGAGATCGCGCGCATGATCCGGGCTCGCGCCAGAACCGACGCCGCCCTCATGTCGATGGCCGGTCAGTTCAGGGCACAAGAGCTGAACGGAACTTCGGCCGCCCTGGCGGATGTTCTGCGCTACAAGACCCAATATGACGCGGCCTTTCCCGCTTCGGTCGCCGCGGTCCGGCTGCCCGGGGCGATCCGCCCGGCAAAACCGCTGGCCGACTGGAGAGCGGCGGCCGACAAGCTGACCGCCGCGGTCGACGACCTGTCCACCGCGGTGTCCCGCGACCGCAATTATGCCGACACCTTCATCGGCAACATGATGAAAATCAGCGACGCCGTCTGGCTGGTGCGATTGGATGCGGGAAGCGATCGCGGCAGCATTGGATCGGTGATCCAGGAGGGCCGCACCCTCTCCACCGCCCAGATCCAGCAACTGGCGGAAAACAGCGGCCGGATCAACGCGCGCTGGGCCGATATCGAGGAATTTGCCGCGCAACCGGGCATCGTGCCCGAACTCAAGACGGCCATCGCCCAGGCCAGACAGGACTATTTCATCCGCTTCCGCGCCGTGCGCATGAAAGCCGTCGCCGATCTGGTGGCGGGCAAGCCGGTTCCCATATCCGGGCATGACTGGCTGAAAATCTCCAATCCCGGATTGAACAGCATCATGGCGATATCCAAGGTCGCGCTCGACCTGACCGAGGCGCACGCGGCCAGGCAGGCGCAGATGGCCTCGCGGAATTTCTATGTCGCGATCGCGCTGATGTTCTTCTCGATCGGGCTTGCCTGCTTCACCGCGGTGTATGTGATGTTGCGGGTCATCAGGCCGCTCAAGCGGATCACGCAATCGATGAAGACCGTCGCCGATGGCGATTTTCAGCAGGCCGTTCTCTATGCCGACCGCCATGACGAGATCGGCCAGTTTTCACGCGCGGTGACGATGTTCCGCGACGCCGCCGCCGAGCAGGTGCGCCTGAAAGGCGAGATGATCCAGAACCAGGCCGCCAAGGACCTGGCCGAGGAAGCCAACCGGACCAAGTCGGAATTCCTGGCGAATATGAGCCACGAGCTGCGCACGCCGCTCAATGCCATCATCGGCTTTTCCGAAATGATCACGGCGGAAGTGTACGGCCCCGGCCTGCCGCGTTATCGCAATTACGCCGTGGATATTCATGGCGCGGGCAAGCATCTGCTGTCCCTGATCAACGAGATTCTGGATTTTTCCAAGGCGGAAGCCGGAAAGCTCGAGCTTCATGTGGAACAGGTCGATCTGGCCGATCTGGTGCGCGAAAGTACGCAATTGATGTCCGAGCAGGCCGAACAGCAGAAGCTGCACCTCATTCTGGAACTCGGCGAGGTGCCGCCGCTTCTCATCGACAGGCTGCGCAGCAAGCAGATCCTGCTCAACCTGCTGTCGAACGCGATCAAGTTCACGCCGGAGGATGGCTGCGTGACGGTGAAGATCGACCGCGATCCCGCGGGCCGCACCTTCCTGTGCGTTCGCGATACCGGCATAGGCATCGCGCCGGGGATGATCGCGCAGGCGTTCGAGCCGTTCCGGCAGATCGATTCCACCCTGGCGCGGAAATCCGCGGGCACGGGTCTTGGCCTGCCGCTGGTCAAGAAACTCATCGAGCTCCACGGCGGCGAAGTCGCGCTCGAAAGCACCTTGCATGTGGGCACCGCCGTATCGGTCTGGTTTCCCGCGGCGCGCTGCATCGAAGGCGTAAAAGCCGCCTGACGGTCGGCCAAATCACCCGGAGCCGGCGGCGCCGGACAGGCGAGAATTTAGCGATATTACCAGCGACAACCACGGAGACGCGATAGATGCAGTGTGCTCGTCGCCGCTCACCCCCAAGAGCCGAGCGGCGACGCTGCGAGACGACCGCGGAGCCTGACTAGAACCGTACCCCGACACCAGCGCCGATGATCAAGGGATTCAACCGCGCGGACGCTTGCACCGCGCCGCCGGCCGCGCGGATATGCGTGCCGAGGAAGACTTTCTTGACATCGACGTTCATAAAATAGGGGCCATCGCCCACCGGAACATCCGCGCCCGCCTGCAATGCCCAGCCAAAGCTGTTCTTGAATCCGATGTTGGGCAACGCGCTGTGCGCGTCGTAGAAGACGGTATAGTTGACGCCGACGCCGACATAGGGCCGCACGGGCCCCGTCGGGTCGAAATGATACTGCGCCGTGATGGTCGGCGGCAGCAGCCAAACGCTGGACACCGTTCCCGCCACCGAATTGCGCACTGTGTGCTTGGTGATGGCCGCGATCGCCTCGATGCCGATGTGATCGGTGATGAAATAAGTCAAGTCGGCTTCCGGAATGAAGGAATCGCTGACGCTGGTTGTTCCGCCGATATTGGCGCCGGAAATCATGATGGTGGCCGACGGATCGGGCACCACCGCGGCGGCGCGCAGGCGCGCCTGGAAGTGGCCGGCGACTCCAGGCGAAATATCCTGGGCTTGGGCCGCGCCGGTCAGCAGCAGGAGGCAGGTGATGACTTTAAGGGCTTTCATGATGGTTCCCCATTGAGATGGAGAATGGATGTCATGATTGCGCAAGGGGGAGTTTGATTTACCTCAATCGCCGCAGGCCGTTTATCGCAGCGCGGCAATGCGGCGCAGCTGCGCCGGATCAAGCCATTACCGCATCGGCTGGATCAAGAATTACCAAAATTGACGCGTGACACATGCAGAAATCGGAAATCTTCGCCGCCAGGGTTCCGCGTTACACCAGCTATCCGGCCGCGCCGCACTTCCATGCCGGCACAGGCCAAGGCATTTACCGCCAATGGCTTGCGCAAATTGCGCCACGGGAGCCCTTGTCGCTTTATCTGCATATTCCCTTCTGCGACACGCTGTGTTGGTTTTGCGGATGTCATACCAGCGTGGTCAACAATTACGCCCCGGTGCGCGAATA
>CBHTTW010000224.1:0-4911 GCA_966096025.1 uncultured Alphaproteobacteria bacterium
GCGATGTGGTGATCTTCGACATCGCCGAAGGCCTGCCCCAGGGCAAGGCGCTGGATCTTTCCCAGTCCGGTCCGGTCGACGGCTTCAACGCCAAGATCGCGGGCACCAACAGCTATGCCGATATCGCCGGCGCCGATGTGGTGATCGTCACCGCCGGCGTGCCGCGCAAGCCGGGCATGAGCCGCGACGATCTTCTGGGCATCAATCTCAAGGTGATGGCGGCGGTGGGCGAGGGCATCAAGGCCAATTGTCCGAACGCTTTTGTGATCTGCATCACCAATCCGCTGGATGCCATGGTGTGGGCGCTGCAGAAATTCTCCGGCGTGCCGCATGCCAAGATCGTGGGCATGGCCGGCGTGCTGGACAGCGCGCGTTTCCGCCACTTCCTGGCCGAGGAAATGAATGTCTCGGTCGAAGACGTCTCGGCCTTTGTGCTGGGCGGCCATGGCGACACCATGGTGCCGATGCCGCGTTTTTCCACCGTCGCGGGCATCGCTTTGCCGGAACTGGTCAAGATGGGCTGGATCAAACAGGACCGGCTGGACCAGATCGTCACCCGCACCGCCAATGGCGGTGCCGAGATTGTCGGCCTGCTCAAGACCGGTTCGGCCTATTACGCGCCTGCCACCAGCGCCATCCAGATGGCCGAGAGCTATCTGAAAGACCAGAAGCGCGTCCTGCCCTGTGCCGTGCATGTCGACGGGGCCTACGGCATCCAGGACCTCTATGTCGGCCTGCCGGTGGTGATCGGGAGCGCGGGCGTTGAGCGCGTGGTCGAGCTGAATTTGACCGATGCGGAAAAGGCCGGCCTGGCCAAGTCCGCCGACGCCGTGAAGGGCCTGATCGAGGCCTGTAAGAAACTGGAACCAAAGTTGGGTTGAACCGGGTCGCCCGGCTTCCGATTTACCAAGGTGAGAGATCAGGTGCTTATGCCTATGGCATGAGCCCTTTCACCGCTTGTGTAGGCATCGGAATTTTGCGACAAATTGATACAATTCAGAATAACAAGGCAGGGATGGGTAATTTAGGGGCTTTCCAGCGCTTTTCGCTGTTCTGGACGCTGGCCGCCTTGGCGGGGGCCGCCTGGATGCTGCTGGCTGTCAGTCTCGTGTCCCCCGCCCATGCCCAGGACCAGACCGCGAGTCTGGTGATCCATGTCGAGGATGTTTCGCCCAAGGGCGGCATCCTGCGGCTGGGCCTTTATGACGAGGCCGGTTATCCCGATGACGATTCCAAGCCCATCGCCAGCGCCGATGTGCAGGCGCAAGCCGGCCGCACCACCATCACCCTGAACAATCTTGCGCCCGGCACCTATGCCATCCAGTCCTATCAGGACATCAACAGCAACGACAAAATGGACACAAGCTGGTTCGGCATTCCGCAGGAGCCATTCGGCTTTTCCCGTGACGCCCATCCCCGTCTGTCCAAGCCGCGCTTTGCGGCGGTGAAATTCGAAGTGCTGCCGGGCGCCAATGAGCAGACCCTGCATTTGCAGAATTCCATTTCGCTGATCGCTTATAAGTAATCGCTGCGGGCATAACGCCTTATTTGCGTTGTTCCTATGGCATGCTAAGCCCGCTGCGATGGAAACAACGTATCGCGACCGCGATCTGTATTTGTTCGTCGGCTCGCGCTTCATTTCGACCCTCGCAATCCAGGTTCAGTCGGTCGCCATCGGCTGGCAGATCTACGACATGGAGCGCACCGCCATGGCGCTGGGCCTGGTGGGCCTGTGCCAGTTTCTGCCCATGTTCCTTTTGACCTTGCCGGCGGGGGATATCACCGACCGTTTCAATCAGCGGCGGGTCTACAGCCTGGCGGCGGGCCTTCAGGGCCTGTGCAGCGCCTTGTTTCTGCTGCTCAGCCTGTTTCGTCCCGACAGCAGCTGGATGTATTTTGTGGTGCTAGTGCTGTTCGGCGCGGCGCGCGGCTTTGCCGGGCCGTCGGGCTCCTCGCTGCTGCCCTTTCTGGTGCCGCCCGAGCGCATCGCCAGATCCATGGCCTTCAGTTCGTCTTTTTTCACCGCCGCCACCATTTCAGGCCCGGCGCTGGGCGGCTTTCTGTATGCCCTGGGACCGGTGCCGGTCTATTCCCTCTGCATCGCGGGCTTTATCTGCGCCGCGCTGATCGTCTCGCGGCTGGGCGGGCGCCGTTTCACGCCCGAAAAAACCGACCTGACGCGCTTCGAACGGGTGGCGGAAGGCGTGAAGTTCGTGCGTTCGCGCCCCGTGGTGTTCGGCGCCATTTCCCTGGATCTGTTCGCGGTGCTTTTGGGCGGGGCGACCGCGCTGCTGCCGATCTTTGCCCGTGACATCCTGCATGTCGGCCCGGTCGGTCTGGGTTTCCTGCGCAGCGCCCCCGCGGTGGGGGCTTTTTCGATGGCTTTTTTCCTCACCCATTGGCCGATCAAGCAACAGGTGGGCGCCAGGATGTTCGCGGCGGTGGCGATTTTCGGCATTGCCACCATCGTGTTCGGATTGTCGACCTGGTTTCCGGTGTCCCTGATCGCCCTGTTCGTGCTGGGCGCCACAGACATGGTCAGCGTCAATATCCGCAGCAGCCTGATCCAGCTTTCCACCCCCGACACCATGCGCGGCAGGGTTTCGGCGGTGTCCATGCTGTTCATCGGCGCCTCCAACGAGCTGGGAGAATTTGAATCCGGCATCACCGCCGCCTTGATGGGCACGGTGCCGGCGGTGATCGTGGGCGGGATCGGCACGCTGATAGTGGTAGGCGCCTGGATGAAACTGTTCCCGCCGCTATTGAAGGTGAACAAATTCAGCGACGTAATGGTGCGCGTTTAAAACCTGTAGTCCAACGCCGCATAAAGCCCACCCTCGGTCGGCGTCACGCCATAGCGCAAGCCGGGCTGCTGATAGCGGGTGGTGAATATCTGGCTGACGCCGAATGCCAGGCCCGCACTCGCCGCCACATCATACCAATGATGTTTGTCGGCATCGACCCGGCTCCAGGCCACGAAGGTCGCCGCCGCATAGGCCGGCACGCCATAGCGCCAGCCATACCGGTCCCAGAGAAATTGCGCCGGGGCAAAAGCCAGGGCCGAGGTGTCGGACGGCATGGACTTGAAATCGCTCTTGTCGGGACGCTGTTCGCGGATCACATGCTTGAGGCCATAGGCCAGGCCGACCGTGGCGATGGTGTCCACCGTCACTTGGGCGGTGCCTTTCCAATCGCCCTTGGCCAGGGTGATGCCGCCCGCGATCACCGGCAGGGCGATCGCCACATCGGTGCCCAGAGCTTCCGTGCCTGCAAGGGCGCCTTGGGTGCCGGCCATCAGCAAGACCGCCCCAGCTAGAAGGAAACGCATGAGTCTCAAGCCTTGACGTAAACGTCGACGCGGTCCGTGGGCAGGAGCATCGGGCAGGCGAGCGAAGCGAGCCGTAGACCGTGCGACCAAATATAAATAGTGGCCCACGCCTTACGCTTTTACGTAGACGTCAACGCGATCGGTGGGCCCCGTATCGTCGACGCCGCCCATGGCGCGCACATCGATGCGATCCGCCGATACACCGTCATCGATCAATACCTGGCGGATCGAGAGCGCGCGTTTCAGCGACAATCTGCGCGCGTCCGAGCCCTTGTCGCCCTTGGGGCCGCCAAAGGCCTGCAGCTCGATGCGTGCCCCGGGGCTGGTCATGGCGGCGTTGAGATCGCCGGCCAGGAATTTGAGCGCGCCCAGGGCCGAGGCGGCCGGATCGGGCGCGTCCTTGGCGAACAGGATCACGCTGCGCTTGTTGAGGGCTTCCTTGCCGGTCGAGGGACCGGCGGGCGCGGTCTTGGCGACCTTGGGCGGGGGCGTATTGCCGAAAACATTGCTGAGATCGGGGGTGTTGAAAATATTGGGTGAGGACTGGGGCGCAGGCGCCGGCTTGGGCGCGGGCGGCTGGGCGCTGGCGACACGCTTGGGCGGTTCGGGCTTGGGTTCCGGCCTGGGTGGTGGCGGCGCGGCCTGCGCCTGAGCCTGCGGCTGGGGCGCTGTGCGCGCCACCGCGCGGCGCGTGGGCATGTGCAGGGTGATGGAGCCGCCGCGCTGGCCGGGATAAAGCAAGGTGGGCGTCGAACGGGAATATTCGCCGCCGGGATAAAGCAGAACGCCGCCGCGCGGCGAAACGGAGCTGACGCTTATTTCCAGGCCGGTATTCACATTCTGCGCCAAGGCAGGCGCCGCCAGGCCCAGCAAAGCGGCAACAGCAAGGGGTGACGTCAAACGCATCGAATCCGACAGCTCGAAAAAAGGGGCCCAAAGCGCAGCCTAGCGGTAATCTAACACTTTGCAACCATTACCCAAATGGCCCACATTGGCGCGGCCGAACGGAGCTATCGCCATGAAAACCAAAGCCGCTGTGGCCTATGCCGCGGGTCAACCCCTGGTCATTGAAGAGGTAGATCTGGAAGGCCCCAAGGCCGGCGAGGTGCTGGTCGAAATCAAGGCCACCGGGGTCTGCCATACCGACGAATTCACCCGTTCGGGCGCCGATCCGGAAGGTCTGTTCCCGGTGATCTTCGGCCATGAAGGCGCCGGTGTGGTGGTGGATGTGGGGGCCGGGGTCACCTCCCTGAAAAAGGGCGACCATGTCATTCCCCTCTACACCCCGGAATGCCGCCAGTGCAAAAGCTGCAATTCCCACAAGACCAATCTCTGCACCTCGATCCGCAGCACCCAGGGCCAGGGCGTGATGCCGGACGGCACGTCGCGTTTCTCCATCGGCGGCAAGAAGATCCATCACTATATGGGCTGCTCGACCTTCTCCAATCATACGGTGCTGCCGGAGATCGCGCTGGCGAAAATCCGCGAGGACGCGCCCTTCGACAAGGTTTGTTATATCGGCTGCGGTGTCACCACCGGCATCGGCGCGGTGATCAACACCGCCAAGGTCGAGCCCGGCGCCA
>CBHTTW010000225.1:0-4911 GCA_966096025.1 uncultured Alphaproteobacteria bacterium
CAACTGGCGGATCAGGAAAAAGACCGTGCCGAACGCATCACGGCGCGACTGGATGCGTTGGAAAACAATCCGGGCTCACCGGTGCTGGCCAATCCGCAGGGCTTCATCACCATTGTCGCCTTCTTTGATTACACCTGTCCCTATTGCAAGGCGGCCGAGCCGCGCCTGATGCGGCTGGTGGACCAGGACAAGCGCATCAAGCTGGTGATGAAGGAATTCCCCATCCTCACCAAGGCGTCAACCATCGCCGCGCGCGCCGCCCTGGCGGCCAACAAACAGGGCAAGTACCGCGCCTTTCATATCGCCATGATGCGCCGCGAGGGCGCGCTGGACGAGGCGGGGATTTTCGAAACCGCGCGCGCCGTGGGATTGGATGGGGCTCGCCTGCGCCGCGACATGATGGCGCCCGATGTGAATGAGGAAATTGTCGCAAATTTTAATCTGGCGCGCGGCATCCGCGTCTTTCAGACCCCGGCCTATATCGTGGGCGGGCGCTTCATCACCGGCGACTCCGCGAATATCGATTTTGCGCAGGAAGTGGCGCGGGCAAAAAAATAGAACTGATTTTCCGTCAGCAAAGGTTCGCCCAGAAAAGCCACATTTGACGCATTTTCCTGCCCCATATCTTGGCCAGCATCGCAAACATGCCGGAATCAGCGGCGGTCTTTTCTGGCCCGTCCCGTTCGGGGTGGTTATAGTTGTACATGAGGGGTGAATGACCGAAGCGCAGATCCTTTGGATTGGCATCGGCGGCCTGGCGGGCTGGTTGGCTGGGCTGGTGCTCAAGGGCAGCGGCTTTGGCCAGGCCGGAGACATCATCATCGGCATTGTGGGCGGTTTTATCGGCGGCTGGCTGGCCGAAGTGTTGGGGCTGGAAGTGGGCAACGACATGGTGCCCTCGCTGATCACCGCGGTGTTCGGCGCCGCGATTTTCATCTCCGTGATGCGAATGTTCGCACGCGCTGCCTAGGCTGACGTCCGGGTGCCGAACAGCCAGGGCAAGAGGCCAAGTGCCGCCACCATCGCGATCAGTTGCGCCGCGATGAACCCGGGAACCGAGCCCGGCGCGATGCCTGCGAAACTGTCGGTCAGCATGCGCGCAACCGTCACCGCGGGATTGGCGAAGCTGGTGGAGGCGGTGAACCAATAGGCTCCGGTAATATAAAGTCCCACCAGCGTGGCGACGCCGTCCGGTTTGAAGCGCAAGGCGCCCGCGATGGTGAGAAGCAGGCCGAAGGTGGCGATGGTTTCCGCCAGCCATTGGGCGGGACCGTCGCGCAAATGGGTGGAGAATTCCAGTACGGGCAGGGCGAACATCATGTGGGTCAGCCAGACGCCGCAGACCGCAGCCACCATTTGGGTAAGGGCATAGAGCCCGGCGGTGCGCCAGGCCATTTCGCCGCGCAGCGCCGCATAGAGCGTGACGCAAGGGTTGAAATGCGCCCCCGAGAGCGGGCCGAAGATGGTGATCAGCACCACCAAAGCGGCGCCGGTCGCCAGGGCATTGGCCAACAGCGCCACCGCCAGATTTCCGTCCGCCAGCCGCTCGGCCATGATGCCGGAGCCCACCACCGCCACCAGCAGCAAAGCGGTGCCGAGAAATTCGGCAACAAGGCGGCGTTTGATACCCATCACGCCAACCGCTTGCCCTGTTCGTCGATCACTTGTTCCCCGTCTTCCTTGGTGAAAGCGCCGCGCTGGGGATCGGGCAGGATGTCGAGGACCAGCTCGGAGGGACGGCAAAGTCTTGCGCCCAATGGGGTCACCACGATGGGGCGATTGATCAGAATGGGATGGGCCATCATGGCATCCAGCAATTCATCCTCGGTCAGGCTGGGATTCCCCAGGCCGAGTTCGCCAAATGGGGTGCCTTTTTCGCGCAAAAGCCGGCGCGCCGTGATGCCCATGCGTTTCAGCAAGACAACAAGCTCCGCGCGGCTGGGGGGATCTTTCAAATACTCGACGATGCGCGGCTCTGCGCCCGAGTTGCGGATCAGGGCCAGGGTGTTGCGCGACGTGCCGCAATCGGGATTGTGATAGATGGTGATCAAGCGCGGCGCTTCCTGGATGGGCGGCAGGCGCTGACCGTAGCGGCGAGGGGCGCGCAGATTTCGGGGCGCCCGCCGCAGCAATCCTTGGTGAGGAATTGCAGCAAGGCGCCCATCGTCTCGAAATCGGCGGCGTAGATGATGGAACGGCCTTGGCGCTGGGCGTGGATCAATCCGGCATTGGACAGGACCAGAAGCTGGGCCGACATGGTGTTGGGGGCGGTCTCCAAGGCGCGGGCTATGTCGCCCGCCGCCAGACCGTCCGGCCCCGCCTTGACCAGGAGGCGGAACACCGAAAGACGGCCCTCATGGGCCAGGGCGGCCAATCCCGCCAAGGCGCGTGTCATATCCATATTTCATGTATTATGGAAATAAAGAGCGGTTGTCAAACAGCGCGTGGCGGCGCAGTTGTTCTGTCCTTGGGCGGCATCAGGGGCGGCGGTGCGCCCAAAAGTTCGTCCAGGGAATCGTGGATCGCTTCCCACTTGGCGGTGATGCGGGACAGTTGCACCCGGCCCAATTCTGTCAGCCGGTAATAGGTGCGATGGGTGTCGGGATCCTTGCGGCAGGACAGCCAGCCGTCGCGCACCAGATCCTTGAGCAGCGGATAGATGGTTCCGACACTGGCCTGATTGGCGGATGTCCGGGCGGCGGCGGCTTTAACGATTTGGAGTCCGTACAACTCACGGTTTTTAAGCAGCCCCAAAACAATCAGCTGGTTGAACGTAAACGCCGTGCTGCGAGACATGAATTCCCCTTCGCTTCTTCGCAAAACTTGCGAAAAAGAATTTCGTTCCGGGAATTCCGCAAAGAGGAACGTTAAGACGGAGACTTAAGCCTGGGCGCGGCGCTTGTCGCGCCATTCCGCCGGCGGCTCGCCCAGCACGCGCTTGAAGGCGCGGCTGAAAGCGGCTTCGGATTCATAACCGGTCTGCGCCGCCACCACCGCGATGGAGGTTGCACCGTCCAGTAGTTTCGACGCCGCCATCTGCAACCGCCAGTGTTGGAGATATTGCATCGGCGGGCTGCCGACGAATTCGGTGAAACGCTCGGCGAAAGACGAGCGCGACAAGCCGCATTGCCTGGCGAGTTCTTCCAAGGTCCAGCCGCGCGCCGGTTCGGTATGCAGCAGCTTAAGCGCGCGCCCGACATGGCGGTCGCGCAGGCCGCCCAGCCAGCCCCGGCTGTTCTCGGGCAAAGATTCGACATAGCGGCGCACCAGATCGGCGAACATGACTTCGCCCAGGCGGGACAGGATCTGGCTGCCGCCCAGCCGCTGGTCGCCCGCTTCGGTCAGCGCGAACTTCATGAAGGAATCCAGCCAAGCATTCTCGCTGCCCGCGCGCAGATGCAGGATGGGCGGCAGGGCTTCGATCAGGGGATTGAAGGGGCGGGGATCGCAGCCCAGAAAGCCGCAAATGAAATGGGCGCGCTCCTCGCCGCCGCCATCCAGGGCCATGGACAGCGGCACCGGCAGGCCGTCGCGGAATTCGAAGGTCGGATTTCCCACCATGTCGCCGCGCATGCCGGGCTTGCTGGACAGGATATGCGCGTCGCCTTGCGGAAAAGCGATCACATCGCCGGCCTCAAGCGCCACGGGCGGCAGATCATGGCCGACCACCTGGGCCCAGCACGATCCCTTGGTGATGACGTGATACTCGATGACATGCTCGGCATGCGCCATCAGCACGGGCGCGATCAGCTTCGAAGGCGGGGCTTCCGCCACCCAGGGCGACGACGCTTCCACATCGAAGAACACCGCGCCCTTGAGTCGCACGGCCGATAAAATTTCAGACAGGGTGTCGCCGCTCATGGCCCGGCGCTCCTGGACGATCGGTCAAGACTCCCGGCGGAGCGATCATTTCTTGTGGCGGTGGGGTGGGCCATATGTCCAGGCATCGAAATGGGTGGTCTTAGTTAGCTTTTTACCGCCCCGGAAGAAAGGTTTTGCGTGTCATGCAGCAGAAAATCCATGAAGGATCGTGCTTTTGCGGGGCGGTCCGTATTGCGGTGACCGGCGAGCCGGAGGCCATGGGCTATTGCCATTGCGGCTCCTGCCGCTCCTGGGCCGCCGCCCCGGTCAATGCCTTCAGCCTGTGGAAGCCGGAAGGCGTCATGGTGGTGGCGGGCGCCGAGTTCATCGGCATGTATCGCAAGACCCCGATGAGCGAGCGGCAATATTGCACCAAATGCGGCGGCCATCTGATGACCTGGCATCCGCCTTTCGGATTGATGGATGTCTATGCCGCCACCATTCCGGGCCTGAGATTCAAGGCCAGCGTGCATGTCAATTATGAGCAGACCGTGCTGCCGATGCGCGACGGGCTGCCCAAGTTCAAGGACTTTCCCGCCGAGATGGGCGGTTCAGGCCAGACCGTGCCGGAGCATTGCAGCGGCGATTGGGAACTGGTGACGGGATAATCGAAATGCACGACTTTGTCCGCGACACAGCCCAACTGGCGGGCCAGGTTCATCGCATCCTGGATGGCCTGGCGCGCCTGGGGTTGATTCCCCGGGAGCTGATCCAGCTGGCACCCTACTGGATATTCTTTGTCTGCAATTTTGCCGCCTTAGGTTGGGTCGGCATCGTCCGGGGCTGGGCCAAAGGCTGGAGAAGCGCGCGGCGGTTCCTCCCGTTCCTTTCTGCTGCAGCGCGGAAAATCGGGGCGCCGGTCCCGGTTTCTCAGTATTTGTAGCACTGTTTCATTGCGGGCCCCGCGCCGAGAAGTCCTGTTCCTGACGATGGCCTGAAGCGGCGGAATCGCTATGATACCCCTATCAGGGGCACGGTCCGCGGCTAGCATGACGGACCGGCAAATGGGGGACGCATCCGTGATCGATCGCAGAGATTTTCTGACAACCG
>CBHTTW010000226.1:0-4894 GCA_966096025.1 uncultured Alphaproteobacteria bacterium
GAACGGGTCGACCGGCTGTTCGGATTTTTCTGGAACTATCTCAACCGCCTCAACAGCAATTACGACGCCGCCATCGTCACCAATCCGGCCCTGGCCGAACGCTTTGCCGGGTTCGGGCTGGAGAATATCCAGACCGCGCCATTCGGGGTGGAGCGCAGCAAATTCTCGCCCAGCTTTCGCGATCTTACGGCGCGGCGCGAAATGCTGGCGACCTGCGGCTTGGGCGCGGATGCGTCGCTCTTGATCGCGGTGGGCCGCCATCATCCCGAAAAGCGGCTGCGCACCATCATCCAGGCGGTCAGCAAGGCGCAGAAACAGCGCAAGATCGGCCTTTATATTGCCGGCGACGGTTTCCTGCGCGCCTCGGTGGAGCGCTGGGCGCTCAATGCCCGCAATGTCTATGTCGCGGGCCAGATCAATGATTCCGACCAGCTTGCCACCGTGATGGCCAGCGCCGACGCGCTGATCCATGGCTCGGCGGCTGAGACTTTCGGCCTGGTGCTGGCCGAGGCCTTGTGTTCGGGCACGCCGTTGATCGTGCCGGACGCGGGCGCATCGGCCACCTTCGCGGGCCCCGGCTATGCCGAAACCTATCGCGCCGGCGACGCGGCGGACGGCGCAGAGGCGATCCTGCGGCTGCTGGGCGGGGATCGCGACACCCAATCGCGGGCGGCGATAGCGGCGGCCGACGCCCAGGTTTTCAATGTGGAACAGCATTTCGAAAAACTGTTCGCCATTTACGAGCGGATCGTCTCCGAACGTTCGACGCGATAAAGCGTGTACCAGAACAGCGGCAGGAGCCTGAGATAGGGGTGCCTGGTGTCGAACGCGGTATAGCCCCGAATATAATCCGCGCCGGCCTGGCCATAACCGAAGCGGGCTGGCGGGAATTCCGAATACAGCATGGTGACATGGGACCCTTGCGGCACGGGCGGCGGCAAGGGCGTCCGTGACATCAGATAAACCGGCCCTTTGTCCAGCAAGGCCTCAAGCTGTTGCTGGTCCCGCAATTGCTGCGAGCGAAAGCCGGCGGGACGGAAGATCGGGTAGGACTGGAAGGGATTATCAAAACTGTAAACCGGACCAGGCCAGTGCCGGTAGAGATAGCGCGCCATCGGCATATGGGGCCGCACGCCAAAGGGATAGAGCGCGAAATAGGCCATGCCCAGCAGGGACATTGCGGTGACAAATTTCATCGCCCAGGATTTGCGCCAGCTCCAAACCCGAACGAACAGGGCGCGGCCGCGCGCCAGGCGCGGCGAAAAACCCAGCACCGGAAAAGCAGTGGCCATGATCGCCATGGGAAAAAGAAACCGCGCTTCCTTATGCGCGGCGGCCATGTGCGCCAGCACAAAGGGCAAAGTCGTCCAGCTCAGCACATGCCTGGGATTGCGCAGCCACATCGCCGCCAGCGCCGCCATCAGGATCAGGGTAATCGCGAAGAAAATCTGCGCCGGCATCAGATAGAGAAAGGCGAAGAAAGGCTCACGGCCGAAACGCGTGGCCGCGATATCCTGGACAATGTTGGCGTGAAAATAGTTGAAGGGCGGAAAGACCCAGGCGCCGTAACCCCAGCGGTCGGCCAGCGCGCCCAGCAACATGGCGCAAACGCCGCCGCCGAGAAATGCCGCCAGCCCGGCGGGCCGGACGCGCGCGATGATCGCCAGCCAGGCAAACAGGCCCAGTCCCATGAAGGCGATCTGATAACGGCATTCGAACGCCAAGCCGCAGAACAATCCCGCGATCATCAGGCGCCGGTTCGATTTTTCCCCAAGCGTCAGCGCCAGGCCGATGGCGAAAAAAGCCGCCGACATGGCTTCCGACGAGGTGCGCACAAAGAGATAGGGCAGAAATCCGAACAGCGGCAGATAGCGCACAAAGGCGCGCTTTTCGTCCTCACCTTCAATCGTGGGAAGCAGGGCGCGTACGAAGATCGCCAGCGCCGCCAGCGAAAGCATGCCGGTGGCCAGGCGCAAGATGAAGACGATGGTGAACATGTCCTCGAGGCCCAGCAGGACCAGCGGCTTGGCGATCAGGTAATAAAGCAGCGGATGCAGCCAGGGCCGGATTTGCGCCGGGAATTCCCAAGGCAATTCGGAAGCCGGCGTGATGCCCAGCTTCAAGGACATGAATTCCAGGGTCTGGTAGTGCTCGTCGGGGTGGTAGAACAGCTGGCTGAACCAGGCCGTGACCAGGGTGACGAGGCCCAGGATGATCAAGCGGCGCTTCAGCTCTTTATCCATGGCGGCATTTCCTGAGCGCATCGAACCAGTCCAGATAGGCTTTGGCGCAATGGCGGGGCTCGAACGGCGCCACCAGCCGCGCCAGCACCTCGCGCGTTGGACGGGGCGCATCGCAGACCGCCGCCAGCGCCGCGGCCAGGTCGGCGGGATTGCGCGTTCCCACGATTTTGCCGGCTTCGGGGATTTCCATCATCTCGTAAAGGGCCGTCGAACAATTGGTGCTGACCACCGGCACGCCATTGGCCAAGGCTTCGCCGACCACGGCGGGCTGGCCTTCATAATGCGACGTCATCAAAAGGACATCGGTGTCGGCGAGATAGGGATCGATATTGGGCACATGCCCGGCAAGGGTGATGCGGTCCGCAAGACCCAGGCGCGCGATCATGGCATCGGCTTCCTGGCGCAAGCTTCCGTCGCCCAGCATGGTGAGATGGGCCTTGTGTGTCATCGCCGCCAAGGTCTGAAGCGCCAGGGCGAAATCCTTTTGCGGTTCCAGCCGTCCCGCCCAAAGAATACGCCACACGGTGCTGGGCGCGACGCGCTGTGCCGAACTGGCCTGCAGATAGACGGGATCGTGCAACAGCCGCACCGGCTTGCCCGGCGCCAGCTCCGCCACCTCGCGCGCGAAACCGGCGGTCAAAGCGGCAAAACCGTCCACCGCCCGCGCCCAGCGGCGAAACAGAAATCGTCCGATCGCATTGGATTGCCCCTGCGGCAAGGGCGGATTGGAGACTTTGAGCACAATCGCGGCGCCGGCGCGGGCCAGCGCCGGCGCGAGAAGGAGATGAAAATTGCCCGGCAGGAAAATCACATCGGGCTTTAGCACTTCCAGGTAACGCGCCATGGCGTGGCCCAACCGCCAGCGCGACAGCCAACCGCGCCGGATCGGCGGGGTGACCGCCATCACCTTGACGCGGGGATCCACCATATCGCGCAGCCCGCCTTGCTCGTTGCCGCACAGGATGGTGACTTCGCGCCCGGCAGCGGCCCAATTCGCCGCCAAACCGATGGCGATGCGCTCGGTGCCGCCGCGCGAAAAATCGTGCATACAGATCAGGATATTGTGCGCCGTCATGACCTGCGCTCGAAAATCAGGATGGTCTCGTTCAGGCTCTCATGGATATGGACTTGTGGCCAGATTCCGGCCACGGGCGAAGCGGCATAGACCAGGCGGTAGGCCAGCCCCCCTTCTTGCAGAGCGCGAAAATAAGAACGCGCCCGGGTATCGCCATAGAGCGCCGCTTGCGCCCGAGACGGCAGGCGCCGGCCGCCAAGCTCGCTTTGCGGCTGGGTGTAGTGCCTAAGCCACCAGTCATTGACCAGGATAAAACGCGGATTGCGGCGCGTGTCGAACGGCTGTTGCAACTCGCTCACGCCATAGAGCGGCGCGCGCGCGCCGGGCGGCCTTGGCCCCACACGCACCACCGTTGCGCCTTGAGGAAAGCGCGGCAGATAGGCGTTCTGGCCATAGGTTTCGATCGTCTCGCCGGGGCGAATATGCGTCAGCATCCAGGCTTCGGCTTGATAGCGCGGGTCCTGCAGCATGGCGGCGCTGACCGCCAGGCAGTGATGCAGCGCCAGCAAAGCGGTGACGGTGATGAGACCGGCGCCTGCCAAGCGGCCCCAGCGGTGAGAAAGCGCAATCAGCCAGGACGCGGCGATGCCGATATAGACGCAAGCCAGAACCGCCTGCGGCAGCAAAAAGCGCGCATCGGTACGCAAAGCGATGAAATTAAAGCAAAGGGTGAAGGACAAGACGGCAAAAACCGGTAGAAGCCCCGCTGCCCATACCCCGCGATCCGCGCCAGGCCTGGCCTGCAAGCCAAGTCCCAACAAGGCGAGCAACGCGGCTAGCACGCCATAGCCTTGGCCAAACCAGGCCGCCATGTCGCCCAGCAAAGCCAAGTGGCCGTTCCAGCCTTTCGCATAAGTGGCATAATCACCGCTGGCAGGACCCGCCAGGAAATGCAGACGCCGGAGGAATCCGCCCGGATTGATGAGCGCGCCATCTACCAGCAAGAGCAGCAACAATCCGGCCGCCCCAGCCAGCAACAGGGTTCGCAACAATTCGCGGACTTGCGGGCGTGACATCGCAGTCAGCCATAAAAGCAAAAACACCGGCAGGCTGAGCAGAAACACCGCATAGGCCTGATCCTTGGTGGCGACAGCGGCAGCGGCCGACAGAATCGCCGGCCAAAGACGCCGCGTCTGTTGTTCCGCGGCCGCGCGCATGAAGTACAGAAGCGCGAGACAGCTCCAAAACAGATAGGGCACGTCCAGATTGCTGACCTGACCGTAATAGGTCAGGCCGAAATTTAACGCGCAAGCGCCCGCCGCCAATAGCCCGGCCCGCGGCCCCGCCAGCAGCCGCGCCATCTCACCCACACACCAGATGATGCCCAGGGACATCGCCAGATTGAGCAGCCGCGCCGTCACGGCGAAAAAGGTCATGATGCCCGGCTGGGTGAATGCGGCGATCACATCGGCTTGCTGCAAGCTCGGCGCCTGCAGCAGCGCCAACGCGATGCCGGGCCAGGTCAACAAGGCCAGGACTATCGCGTGCAGCGGCGAATAGGTGAAATAGGCGCCTTGCTTGTAGGTCAGCGCCAAGGCGGTGAGGAAATTGCGCGGCGCAAAACCGTCATCGTCCC
>CBHTTW010000227.1:0-4891 GCA_966096025.1 uncultured Alphaproteobacteria bacterium
CTGGAATTGACCGCGGCCTATGCCGCCTTCGCCAATGGCGGCCATCGCGTTTCGCCCTACATGGTCACGCAGGTGGATATGGGGGGCAAGCCCGTCTATCAACGCCGCATCACCGCGGCGCCGCGCGTGATCGAGGAAAGCGTCAACCGCGATATGACCGCCATGCTTTATGGCGTGGTGATCGGCGGCACCGGCGGCTATGCCTCGCTGCATGGCCGCGAGGCCGCGGGCAAGACCGGCACCACCCAGGATTCCCATGACGCCTGGTTTGTGGGTTTCACCAGCGATTATGTCGCCGCGGCCTGGGTGGGCAACGACGATTCGTCTCCCACCCGCGGCGTCACCGGCGGCACCTTGCCGTCCTATATCTGGCGCGATGCCATGCTGGCCGCCGAACAGGGCAAGCCGTTTCACGGGCTGGACCGATCGTTGCCGCCGCCGCCCGAAAACGAAGTGGTCGCCTCGGGCGGGTTCTGGGACGGACGCGACGACGAAAGCCTGAGCCGCCTGCCCCAGCTGCCGTCGGATGAAGCGCCGCCGGCGCGGACCGAGCGCAAGCGTCGCGGCGGCCTGCTGGGCTGGCTGTTCGGCGACGATGAGGACGAAGAACCGCCGCCACGCCCCAGCGACCGGTAAAATTCTGCTATAAGACGGACATGATCCGCCGCCGGTTTTTCCTTTCCTCAGGCTTGGCTTCGGCAGGGATGGCCGCCCTGGCACGGCCCGCCTCTGCCGCCACCACCATCCGCTTTGTCACCGACTGGAAAGCGCAAGCCGAGCATGGCGGCTTTTATCAGGCGCTGGCGGAAGGCCTTTATGCCAAGCGCGGCCTGGAGGTGAAAATCATCCAGGGCGGGCCCGATGTGAATGTGCCGCAGCTTCTGGCCGGCGGCGCGGCGGATTTCGGCATGGGCTCCAACAGCTTTATTTCGATGAACATGGTGCGCACCGGCGTGCCGGTGCGCGCGGTGATGGCGGTTTTCCAGAAAGATCCGCAGGTGCTGATCAGCCATCCGCGCCGCGACATCAACAGCCTGGCCGACATGCGCGGCAAGCCGGTGCTGATCTCGGCCGCGACCATGAGCGCCTTCTGGCCCTGGCTGCGGGCCAAGTTCGGTTTCAGCGACAAACAGATTCGCAAATACACCTACAATCTGGCGCCCTTCATCCTGGACCCCAACGCCATTCAGGAGGGCTATCTCACCAGCGAGCCCTTCACCATCCAGCAACAGGCGAAGTTCACGCCCAAGATTTTCCTGCTTTCCGATTACGGCTATCCCGGCTATGCCAATATGGTGCTGGTACCGCAGAAATGGATCGACACCGACCGCAAGACGGTTCAGGCCTTTGTCGATGCCAGCCAGCAAGGATGGTTTCGCTATTTGCGCGATCCGGCCAAGGCAAACGCCCTGATCAAACAGCAGAATCCCGACATGACCGACGCCATTCTGGCCCAGGCGCTGGACAAGATGAAAAAACACGAATTGCTGCTCGGCGGCGATGGCAAGACCTTCGGCCTGGGGCGCATGACCGATGTGCAGTGGAAACGCTTCTACGACACCATGTCGGGGCTGGGTCTTTATCCCAAGGGGCTGGATTACACCAAGGCCTATGACCTGAGTTTCATGCGCGCCACCTGGCAGAATTTTCAGTGACGCTGCTTTCTGTTTCGCAAATCGGCAAGCGTTTCGCCTCGACTCAAAAAGAGGGGGGTACGCAGGCGCTGGATCGGCTCTCGTTTGACATTCCCGCCGGTCAATTCGTTTCCCTGCTGGGGCCCAGCGGCTGTGGCAAATCCACGGCGCTGCGATTGGCGGCAGGCTTGCTGGAAGCCGACACGGGAACGGTCGCTTACCCGGACGGCAGGCCGGAAACGGCTTTTGTGTTTCAGGAGCCGACCTTGATGCCTTGGGCGGACGCGCTGGCCAATGCGCGTTTGCCGCTGGACCTCAAGCATGTGCCGCGCGCCGAAGCGAACCGCCGCGCTGAAGAAAGTCTGGCGCGGGTCGGACTGAAGGGCTTCGAGCGCGCCTTTCCCCGCGAGCTGTCGGGCGGCATGAAGATGCGTGTCTCCTTGGCGCGGGCGCTGGCGGCGCGTCCCAAACTGTTGCTGCTGGATGAGCCCTTCGCGGCGCTGGATGAAATCACCCGCAATAGCCTGGGAGAGGACCTGCTGCGGCTGTGGCGCGAAGATGACCTGACCGTGCTATTCGTCACCCACAGCGTCGCCGAGAGCAGCTACCTCTCCCAGCGCGTATTGGTGATGACCGGGCGCCCCGGGCGCATCGCCGCCGATATCGTCCTGCCATCCGGCCGCGCCGGGCGATTGGCGCTGCCCACCATCGAGGCCCAGCGCATCATCGCTGAGGCGTTCAACGCTGCAGGAGCGTTGGCGTGAGCCAGAGCGACCAAGAGAAAAAGCCCGCATGAAACGGATGCTGGACATCACATTGCCTGTGACAATGGCCGCCCTTTTGCTCGGCGCCTGGGAATGGGCCGTGGCGCATTGGCAAGTGCCGGTCTATGTCCTGCCCGCGCCGTCGGCGGTGGCCCGCGCCGGTCTGGAAAATTTCGCATCCCTGATGGCGGCGCTGGCCGCGACCTTGACCGTCACCGTGGAAGCTTTTGTCGCCGCGACAATATTGGGCGTCGCCACCGCGATTGCTTTTTCGCAAAGCCGGCTGCTGGAGCGCACGCTCTATCCCTATGCCGTGATCCTGCAGGTCACGCCGGTGGTCGCCATCGCGCCGCTGATTTTGATCTGGGTTGGGTTTGAGCACGTCAATCTGGCCCTGACGATCATCGCCACCATCGTCGCTTTCTTTCCCATCTTGGCGGGCGCGACTTTGGGATTGAAATCGGCGGACTTCAATCTGATCGATCTGGCCCGGCTGTATGGCGCCTCCCGCGCCCAGATTCTGTGGCGCATCGGCCTGCCCACGTCACTGCCCTATCTGCTTTCCGGCATGAAGACGGCGGGCGGCCTGGCTTTGATCGGCGCGGTGGTGGCGGAGTTCGTTGCGGGCAGCGGCACCGCCACCGGATTGGCTTGGCGAATTGTGGAATCGGGCAACCGGCTGGAGATCGCCACTTTGTTCGCGGCCTTGGCCCTGCTGGCTTTCACCGGCGTGATGATCTTTGCCGCTTTATCGGCACTGGAATGGGCTTTGCTGCGGCGCTGGCACGAGAGTGCCATCAGCTCCCAGTCTTAACCGGCGCGGTCTCGCGCAACGCGAACATGCAGCACACGCCCAGCGCCAGGGCGCCGCTCATGTAAAAAGCGGGAGCCAGCGGCGAGCCGGTGACCTTGGTCAGCCAGGTGACGACCAAAGACGCCGTACCGCCGAACAGCGCGATGGCTACGGCATAGATGATGCCGATGGTGCCGGATCGCACACGGGGCGGAAGGCCTTCGCTTACCTGGGTCAGGATCGCGGGCAGACCCATTTGCAGAAGCGAGGCCATCAAGGCGACAGCGAGATAAAGCACACCGGGCGTCCGCGTCTGCGCCATGGCGTGGAAACATGGCACCGCCACCAGACAGAGCAGTCCGAAGGGAATGATCATCAGGGGTTTGCGGCCGAAGCGGTCGCTGAGCCATCCGCCAATGGGATTGAAGATCACGCCACAGGCGCCGCCGATCACCACTCCGCCAAAAGCCTGGGCGGGTGTCATGCCCAAGACGGTGGTGGCAAAGAGATTGATGTTGATAATGGCGTAGCTCGCGATCGTGCCGCTGGCCAGGACAAAGAAAGTCAGCACGCCCAATCGTATTTGCGCCGCTGTCAGCTTTGGCCGCCGACTCTCCAGCTCTGTGTGCGCCAGGGTTTCCGGAAGACTGCGGCGGATCGCCAGCGCCAACGGTACAACCGCCGCGCCCAGCAGCATGGCGATGCGCCAGCCCCAGGCGACCAGATTTTCCGGGGACAGGAGACTGGATACCACCACACCGACAATGCCGGCGGTCAGGGTCGCCGCCTGCTGGGTGGCAAATTGCACGGAGACATAAAAGGCACGCTTATGCACGGGCGCGGCTTCCATCAGGAACGCTGTGCTGGGTCCCACTTCGCCGCCAATGGCAAAGCCCTGCACCAGGCGGAACAAAACCAGTAAGACCGGCGCAGCCACGCCAATGCTGGCGTAAGAGGGCGTCAACGCCAACCCCATCACGCTCACTCCCATCAGGCCAAATGACAGAAGCATGGCCGGCTTGCGCCCAATGCGATCGCCCAGGGGCCCGATCAGGGCGCCGCCCAGGGGCCGGGTGAGAAAACCAACCCCGAATGTCGCCAGGGTCAGGAGCAGGCTGTTGGTCGCATCCTTGGCGGGGAAAAATACCGCCCCGATCTGGACGGCGAAAAGGCCAAAAATCAAAAAGTCATAGAATTCCAACGCATTGCCCGCCGCCACGGCGGCAATTTGCTTGCGCGACAGGGTTGGAACCGTCGTCTGCTGTTTTTCCATGCTGCACCCGCCCTTTGCGGCCGTCAGCCTAGCCGATTCTGTAATAACATATAATATTTGTACTTTATAAAAATCTACATATCCTGAATGTTAAAGTCTTGATTTCGGGGCCCGCTCATGGTCTTTCCGCCTCCATGGCGCATCAAAATCATGGACCCCAAATGCTGACCGCGAACCGGCTGCGGGACGGCGACGTTTTATACCGCAAGGGTGACGGCTGGGTGCCGATGCTGGCGGATGGCGACGTCTATGGCGATGCGGCCGGCGCCGATGCCGCCCTGGCTGCCGCGACCGCGGAACTGACGCGCAATCAGGTCGTGGCGCCTTATCTGTTCGAGGTGCGCGACGTGAACGGCAAGATCCAACCGGTGAAGGAGCGCGAGATCATCCGCGCCGCGGGACCGACCGTGCATCCCCATACCGGCAA
>CBHTTW010000228.1:0-4849 GCA_966096025.1 uncultured Alphaproteobacteria bacterium
AGAGGAACCACAGCACCGCATAGGCGCTGAACAGCACGACATAATGCAGGCCGTCAGCCAGGGTCATCGCCGCCTCATATCTCGTTTACAAGCACGCGCGTAATCGGCTTCTTGCCCCAAGCCTCCTGTGCCGCCCGCCGCGCGGCGCGGCGCACATTCTCACTCAAATCGTCGATATCGCTGCGCTTGTTCTTGTCGAGCGTATCTTCCACCGCCTTCAGCACCGCCTCTTCCACCGGCTCGGGCATGCCTTCGCCCAAAACCGTGGGCGGGGCGGCGATGCGGCCCTTGTGATCCACCACCAGCGACACGACCAACAGCCCGGCAAAGGCCATGGCGCGGCGGTCCTTGGCCAGTCCGGCGCCTTCGGCCACCAGAACCCGCCCGTCCATATGGATGCGGCCCGAAGGCACTTCATCGATCAGAACCGGACGGCCGGGGGCCAGGCGGAACAGCTGGCCATTTTCCGGCACCATCGCCTGGGGCACCTGAAGCTGGCGCGCCAGTTCGGCATGGGCCACCTGGTGGCGCATTTCGCCATGCACCGGCAGCGCCAGCTTGGGCCGGATCCAGCGGTACATCTGGGCCAGCTCGTCGCGGCAGGGATGGCCGCTGACATGGACATGATGATCGTCGCTGGTCAAAAGCCCGATGCCGCGCGCCGCCAGCTTGTTCTGGATCTCGGCGATGGCCAGTTCGTTGCCGGGAATGACCCGGCTGGAAAAAATCACCGTATCGCCTTCGCGCAATTCCACATGGGGATGGCTGTCGTTGGCGATGCGCGCCAGCGCGGCGCGCGGCTCCCCCTGGCTGCCGGTGCACAGATACAGGACCTTGTGCGCCGGCAGGTCGGCCACATCGGTCTCGTCCAAGATAATCGGAAAATCCTTGAGATATCCGGTCTCGCGCGCGGCGGCGACCATCTTCTGCATCGAGCGGCCCACCAGCGCGACCCGGCGCCCGGCCGCCTTGGCGGCGCGCGCCACACTGTCCAGCCGCGCCACATTGGAGGCAAAGCCGGTCACCGCCACCCTGCCCTTCAAGGTGGCGATCAATTCGGTGAGATTTTCGCGCACCGTGGCTTCCGAGCCCGAACTTCCCGGCACCAGGGCATTGGTGGAATCGCAAACCAGCGCCAGCACGCCTTCATCGCCCAGCCTTTCCAGCGCCAGGGCATCGGTCTCCTCGCCCAACAGCGGATTGGGGTCGATCTTCCAGTCGCCGGTATGAGCCACCACGCCCAAGGACGTGCGGATCGCCAGCAGATTGGGCTCCAGGATGGAATGGGTGATGGAAATGAAATCCAGCTGGAAAGGCCCAAGCGTCAGGCTGCCGCCGACCGGCACTTCTTTGACGGTCACCTTGGAGGCAAGCCCCGCCTCGTCCAGCTTGCCGGTGATCAGCCGCGCCGTGAACGGCGTGGCATAGATCGGGCAGCGCAAGGACGGCCACAAAGGCGCGATGGCGCCGATATGATCCTCATGGGCATGGGTGGCGACAATGCCCAGCACATTCTGGCGCTGCTCGGCCAAGAAACGGATGTCGGGCATGATCAGGTCCACGCCGGGCGTATGGCCCTCGCGGCCGAACAGCACGCCGCAATCGACAATGATCCATTGCCGGTCGTTTTCCGGCCCAAAACCGTAGGCGTTGAAATTCATCCCGATCTCGCCCGATCCGCCCAAGGGCAGAAAGACCAGCTCGTCCTGCAGCGCGCGCTTGTCTGCTTTTGGCATTATTTGGCGTTGCGGGCGTGGATCAGCATCAGTCCGCGCATGGTGAGGTCGGGGTCGATGTGATCGACGGCCGGAATATCGGGACGGAAGAGATGCGCCAGCCCGCCGGTCGCCACCACCGTCATGGGCTTGCCGTACTCGGCCTTGATGCCGTTGATCAGGCCGGTGATCAGTCCGACATAGCCCCAATAGACCCCGGACTGCATGCTGGAAACCGTGTCGCGCCCGATCACCTTCTGGGCACGGTGGATGGCGACGCGCGGCAGCAGCGCCGCGGCCTGGTGCAGCGCCTCGATGGAGAGATTGGCGCCCGGCGCGATCACGCTGCCGTCAAAGGCGCCGTCTTCGGAGACGATGTCGAAATTGGTGGCGGTGCCGAAATCCACCACAATCACCGCACCCTTGTAGCGCTCATGCGCCGCCACGGTGTTGCACAGCCGGTCGGCGCCCACCGTTTCGGGCCGGTCGACCCGGGGCTTGGGACCCAGGTCCAGCGCCGGATCGCCCACCCGCAAGGGCTCGGTCTTCAAATATTTGCGGCACAGGTCGCGCAAATCGAACAGCACCGCCGGAACCACGGTGGCGATGATGGCGGCATCGAGATCCTTGAAGGACAGGCCCTCCAGTTCCAGCAATTGTCCCAGCCACACGCCATATTCGTCGGCGGTGCGCGAAACCTGGGTGACGGCGCGCCATTGGGCACGGATATTGTCGCCGTCATAGACGGCGAAGACGATATTGGTGTTTCCGGCATCGATGGCGAGCAACATCAGAAGAACACCTCGCCCGCCGCGATGGCCCGCACCCGGCCCTGCTGATTGAGCAGCAGCCCGCCCGAGTCAACGACCCCCTCGAACACGCCTTCATGCACGGCATCCGGCAGCCGCACCCGAATGGGCTTGCCCAATCCTCCGGCGCGCCCCAGCCAGGCGGCCCGCACTGTTTCAAAACCCTCGCTCATCCAGACATCATACCAATGGGCGAAGCGGGCGGCGAGGATGGTCAGGGCGTCTTGCGATGACGGGACCGCAATGCCCAATTGCGCCAGGGACGTGGCGGGAAATTCGGTGCCGGGGGGAGAGTTCGCCAGATTGACGCCGATGCCCACCGCCAGCCAGCGGCCCAGCGCATCCTCGCCGCTTTCCAGCAGAATGCCGGCCAGTTTGCGGCCATCGGCCAGAACGTCATTGGGCCATTTGACCTGAATGGAGACAGCTGGCGCGTAATGCTGCGCCATTTCCGCCGCCGCCAGCGCCGCCGCAAAAGACAATTGCCCGGTCACGGCGGCAGGCGCTTTGGGCCGCAGCAGCAAGGTGGCGGCCAGATTGCCCTCGCCACTATGCCAGACCTTGCCACGACGACCGCGACCGCCGGTCTGGCGCTCGGCGCTGATCCAAACGGGCCCCTGCTCGCCCTTTTCCGCCAGGCGGCGCGCCTCGCTGTTGGTGGAATCCAGCTCGTCGAACCGGACCAAGGCGGTGCCGCTGGGCCAGGAGAGCTTCAAGGGATCAGGGAGCGCGCCGCCGCATCGGCGGCATTGAGCACCGGCGAGGCCGCGAAGATGAAGAGCAACGCCACCGCGCCCGACAGCACCATCAGGACGCGTGAGCCGAGGCGCGCCTCGCCGTCCAGCGCATCCGCCGGTTCGTCGAAGAACATCACCTTCACCAGCTTGAGGTAGTAGACCAGGCCTATGGCGCTGGCGAGCACGCCCAACACCGCCGGCCATACCAGCCCCGCCTGCATCGCCGCCAGGAAGACATAGAATTTGGCGAAGAAACCGGCCAAAGGCGGCAGACCCGCGAGACTCAGGAACAGCATGGAGAACAGCACCGCCAGTTTCAGGTCGGTGCGCGCCAGCCCGGCCAGGTCGGAAATGCCTTCCACCGGCTTGCCGCCGCGCCGCATCGCCTGGATGCAGGCGAACACGCCCAGATTGGTGGCGACATAGATGGCGAGATAAATCAGCACGCCGCGCACGCCCAGGCTGGTGCCCGCCGCCAGGCCCAGCAGCGCATAGCCCATATGGCCGATGGAGCTGTAGGCCATCAGGCGCTTGATGTTGGTCTGGCCGATGGCGGCGATAGCGCCCAACGCCATGCTGAGCACCGAGATGAAGACGATGATCTGCCGCCATTGATGCAGCAGGTCGGGGAACGGCGTCAGGATGGCGCGCAGGAACAGGCACAGCGCCGCGACCTTGGCGGCGGTGGCGAAATAGGCGGTGATGGGCGTGGGCGCGCCCTCATACACGTCCGGTGTCCACATATGGAAGGGCACCGCCGAGACCTTGAAGGCCAGGCCCGCGATCAGGAAGACGATGCCGAAGATCACGCCCAAGCCGGCGCCCTGTGCCGTCACCGCGGCGATGGCCGAGAAGGCGGTCGAGCCGGTAAAGCCATAGATCAGCGAAATGCCGTACAGCATCATGCCCGACGACAGCGCCCCCAGCACGAAATACTTCAGGCCCGCTTCGGTGGAGCGCAGATGATCGCGGTTGAAAGAGGCCAGCACATACAGCGCCAGGGATTGCAGCTCCAGCCCCATATAGAGCGACAGATAGTTGGACGAGGACACCATCAGCATCATGCCCAGGGTTGCCAGCAGCATCAGCACCGGCAATTCAAAGCGCGACAGCTTGATGTCGGAGAAGAACTCATCCGCCAGCAGAATGGAGAAAGCCGAACCGCCCAGGATCAACAGCTTGGCGAAGCGGGAGAAACCGTCGGCGATGAAGGCGTCATGGAAGGCGCTAGCCTGAGCCGGACCCATCAGGGTCGCCGCACCGGCCAGCACCAGACAGATGATCGCGCCCCAGCCGATTTCCGGCGCGCTCTTCTCGCCGAACACCGCGCCAATCAACAGCAGCGCCATGGCGCCGCCCGCCAGGATCAATTCAGGAAGCATGACCAGAAGATCGGCTTGAAGGGTCATTGGGCGGCTCCCTTCTCAACCGAAGCAACTTTGTTCGTATGTTCGGCCGCCAGCGCCGCCTTATTGTCTTGGATCAGCTTGGCCACCGCCGGGGTGGTAACATCCAGCACCGGCTTGGGATAGACGCCCATCAGGATGGTGATCACCACCAGCGGCGCCAGGATGGCGATTTCGCGCGC
>CBHTTW010000229.1:0-4848 GCA_966096025.1 uncultured Alphaproteobacteria bacterium
CCGGCGGATCGGCCAGGGCGCTGGATTCCGAGCGCCTGACGGTGTTGAGCGGCACCCCGCGTCCCGCCGGCTGGACGGGAAAATTATGGGCGATGAAGCAAGGCTGCGACCATGCCAGCACCAGCGCTTTCGATAGTGCGCCGGAATTTCTCTGGTTCACCGACGCCGATATCGCCCACAGCCCGGACAATCTGCGCAATCTGGTCGCCCGGGCGCAGGATGGCGGCAAGGTTCTGGTGTCGCTGATGGCGCGGCTGTCCTGCAAAAGCACGGCGGAGCATTTCCTGATTCCCGCCTTTGTCTTCTTCTTCGACATGCTGTTTCCCTTCGGCGCCGTCAACAATGAAAAAAGTCCGGTGGCGGCGGCAGCCGGCGGCTGCATGCTGGCGCGGCGCGCGGCGCTGGAGAAGGCGGGGGGGCTTGCCGCCATCCGCCACAACATCATCGACGATTGCGCCCTGGGGCGGGCGATGAAGACCCAAGGTCCGATCTGGCTGGGCCTGACCGACCGCGCCGTCAGCCTTCGTCCTTATGAACATCTCTCCGATATCCGCCATATGGTGACCCGTACCGCTTACGCCCAGCTCGGCTATTCGCCGCTGGTGCTGGCGGGCACCTTGCTGGGGCTGGTGATGGTCTATCTGGCGCCGGTGATGACGGCGCTGTTTGCCTGGGGCATCTCCCAGATGGCGGGCTGGATCGC
Source organism: uncultured Alphaproteobacteria bacterium (assembly GCA_966096025.1). Lineage (GTDB taxonomy): Bacteria > Pseudomonadota > Alphaproteobacteria > Micropepsales > Micropepsaceae > Rhizomicrobium. Next base: position 704 of record CBHTTW010000229.1, read on the forward strand.
CTGGATCATCATGGCGGTGATGTTCCAGCCGATTTTGCGTTTCTACCGCCTGTCGCCGCTCTGGGGCGTGGCGCTGCCCGTGATCGGCGCGGTCTATGCCAGTTTCACCTTGCAGTCGGCGCTTCAACATTGGTCGGGCAAGGGCGGGATGTGGAAGGGCAGGGCCCAGGCGCAAAAGGCCGGGGAGCAGGCATGAGCAGCGTCGCGGAGCTTCAGTCGGGCAAGGGGCATAAGGACGAGAATTTTCCCGTCGCCTCTTTCCTGATCGCGCCCAAGCACCGCCCGCCGGTGCTGGCTTTCTACAAATTCGTCCGCGCCGCCGACGATGTCTCGGACAATGAGGCGGCGGCGCCGGAAGAAAAGCTGGCCTTGCTGGAACAGATGCGCCGCAGCCTGGTGGGTGAAAGCGACTTTGTGGCGGAAGGGGTGGCGCTGCGCACCGTCCTGGCCGAGCGGGGCCTGACCCCCGATCATGCCTTGGATCTGCTGGAAGCCTTCCGCCGCGATTGCACCAAGCTGCGCTACCGCGATTGGGATGATCTGATCGACTATTGCCGCTACAGCGCCATGCCGGTGGGCCGCTTTGTGCTGGATGTGCATGGCGAAAGCCGCGATCTGTGGCCCGCCAATGATGCCCTCTGCGCCGCCTTGCAGGTGATCAACCATTTGCAGGATTGCGCCAAGGACTTTTCCGGCCTGAACCGGGTCTATATCCCCGAACCCCTGTTGGCGGCGGCGGGGATCGGCGTCGAGGCGCTTGGCGAAAGCCGCGCCAATCCGGCCCTGGTGAAGGTCATAGCCGGGCTGGCGCGACAGAATGCGGCGCTGCTGGAGACTTCGCGGCCCTTCGCGCGCGGGATAAAAGACAGCCGCCTGGCGCTGGAGGTGGACCTGATTCAGACCCTGGCCGACGACCTGAACCGCATGCTGATGAACCGCGATCCACTTTCCCAGCCGGTGCATCATTCCAAGATGGACGTGGCCGCTTTGTTCCTCAAACGCTTTCCCGCTTTCGCCCTGATGCGCCTTACAAGGCCGAGACACGCATGACCAACGCAGAAAATATCGGCGCGCCCGCCGCCAAGGCCGTGAAAAAGAAGGCCAGCGGCAGTTCCTTTTACATCGCCATGCGGTTGATGCCGGCGGAAGAGCGCGACGCCATGTTCGCGATCTATGCTTTCTGCCGCAAGGTCGACGATATCGCCGATGACGGGGTCGGCACCCGCGCGCAGCGGCATGAAAAACTGGAACAATGGCGCGGCGATCTTTTTGAGCTTTATTCCGGCAGGGTGGCGCAGCAGGTCCGCTTCCTGGCGCCGGCCGTGACGCGTTATGGCCTCAGGCTGGAAGATTTCCTCACCGTGCTGGACGGCATGGACATGGATGTGGCCGAGGATATCGTGGCGCCCGATCTCGCCACCCTGGATCTTTACTGCGACCGGGTTGCCAGCGCGGTGGGCCGCCTTTCCATCAAGGTGTTCGGCATGGAGGAAGGCCCCGGCTTCGAGTTGGCGCATCATCTGGGCCGCGCCCTGCAATTGACCAACATCCTGCGCGACATTGATGAAGACGCCCTGATCGGCCGCCTCTATCTGCCGCGCGAGTATCTGGAAGAAATGGATTGCTGCCGCCAGATGGACCCCGCGGCCATTATCGCCCAACCCAAGATCGATGCCGTCTGCCGCCGCGTGGCGGCGCTGGCGCACGAACATTATGATGAGGCGCAACGCATCCTGGCGGCCAAGCCGCGCGGCCGCATCAAGACGCCGCGCCTGATGGGTGCGGTCTATTCCGAAATCCTGCGCGCCAGCGAAGCCCAGGGCTTTGCGCCGCCGCGCCGCCGGATTTCCTTGCCCAAGTCGCGGCTGCTGTCGCTGGTGCTGCGGCAAGGGCTTTTTTCATGACGCTTGGTCCGGCATGACGTCCGACGCGACCAAAGGTAAGGCCTTCGTCGTCGGTGCAGGCCTGGCAGGTCTTTCGGCCGCCACCATCCTGGCTTCGCGCGGGGTTTCGGTCACCTTGATCGAGGCTGCCGGACAGGCCGGCGGGCGTTGCCGATCCTATTTCGACTCCGCCATGGATGGGGTGATCGACAACGGCAATCACCTGGTCCTGTCGGGCAACCGCGCGGTGCATGCCTATCTGGATCGCATCGGGGCGCGCGATGTCCTGGCCGGGCCGCCGCGCGCCGAATTCGCTTTCATGGATTTGCGCAGCGGCAAGCGCTGGCTGCTGAAGCCCAATGAAGGCAACATCCCCTATTGGATCTTGCGCGAAAGCCGCCGGGTGCCCGGCACCCGGGCGAGCGACTATCTGGGCTATGCGCCCTTGCTGTGGGCCGACAAAAACGCCGCCATCGGCGCAATCGTCACCGACCGCGGGGCGCTATGGGAAAGGCTGATGCGCCCCTTCCTGCTGGCGGCGCTGAATACCGAACCCGAACAATCCTCGGCGGCGCTGGCGGGCCAGCTACTGCGCGAGACATTGGCCAAGGGTGGACGCCACTACCGGCCCCGCATCGCCCATCCGACCTTGGCGGCGGCTTTTGTCGATCCGGCCCTGGAGTATCTCAAAGCCAAGGGCGCGACGGTGCGCTTGAGCACGCGCCTGCGCGGCATCACCCTGGGCCGGCGCAATATCCTGGCGATGGATCTGGGCGAGGCGGCGATGCCGCTGACGCCGAATGATGCGATGGTGCTGGCGGTGCCCCCTTGGGCGGCCAAGGACCTGATTCCCACCCTGACCACGCCCGATGATTTCCGCGCCATCGTCAACGCGCATTTCAAAATGCCCGCGCCGGCAGGCGCACCCGCCATGCTGGGGGTGATCGGTGGAACGGCGGAATGGATATTCACCTTTCCGGACCGCATCTCGGTCACGGTGTCTGGGGCAGACGCCATCGTGGACCAGGATCGCGAGGACCTTGCCGTCCGCATCTGGGCGGATGTGAGCAAGGCGCTGGGCATTGCCGCGCCCATGCCGGGTTGGCAGATCGTCAAGGAAAAGCGCGCCACCTTCGCGGCCACACCGGCACAGGATGCCAGGCGTCCGGCCGCCAGGACCGGATGGCCCAACCTGTTCCTGGCGGGCGATTGGACACAGACGGGCCTGCCCGCCACCATCGAGGGCGCCCTGCGTTCCGGCGAAACGGCGGCCGCTTTGGCGCTCCGGCATCTGTCTTTATAGTGGCCTGATGAACCAGATTAACCCGGGAGAGTTCGCGCCCCCTCCTTTGGAGGAAGTGGAAGGCGCCATTCGCGCCGCTACGGACGCCATCCTGGCTCAGCAGCGGCCCGACGGGCACTGGGTCTATGAGCTGGAGGCCGATGCCACCATTCCGGCGGAATATGTCCTGCTGGTGCACTATCTGGCCGAGACGCCGAATCTGGAACTTGAGAAGAAGATCGGCGTCTATCTGCGCCGCATCCAGGGCACCCATGGCGGCTGGCCGCTTTATCATGACGGCGCCTTCGACATTTCCGCGACAGTGAAAGCCTATTTCGCCCTCAAGATGATCGGCGACGACATCAACGCGCCACATATGGTGCGCGCGCGCGAGGCGCTGCATGCCCGCGGCGGCGCCATAAAGGCCAATGTCTTCACCCGCATTCTTCTGGCGCTGTATGGCGAATGTTCGTGGAAGGATGTGCCGACCGTGCCGGTGGAACTGATCCTGTTGCCGCGCTGGTTCCCGGTGCATTTGTCCAAGATGAGCTATTGGGCGCGTACCGTGATCGTGCCTTTGTTGGTGCTGGCGGCCAAGCAGCCCCTGGCGCGCAATCCGCGCAACATTCACGTGCCGGAATTGTTCGTGCCTGGCGTACCCGCTGCAAGCCCGCGCGCGCCGCATCAAAGCGCCGGCTGGTCGCTGTTCTTCGGTGCTCTGGACCGAATTCTCAAGATCGTGCCCTGGCCCAAGGGACTGCGCGCCAAGGCCATCGAGAAGTGCCGCACCTGGACCACCGAGCGGCTGAATGGCGAGGACGGCCTGGGCGCGATCTATCCCGCCATGGCCAACAGCGTGATGATGTATGACGTGTTGGGCTATGCGCCTACGCACCCCGACCGCGCCATCGCGCGCAAATCGGTGGAGAATCTGCTGGTGATCAAGGATCACGAAGCCTATTGCCAGCCTTGCGTCTCGC
>CBHTTW010000230.1:0-4847 GCA_966096025.1 uncultured Alphaproteobacteria bacterium
CGGGAATGGCGAAGCCGATGCCGATGCTGCCGCCCGAGGGCGAGAAGATCATCGAGTTCATGCCGATCACCTGGCCGCGCAAGTCGAAGGTCGGGCCGCCGGAATTACCCCGGTTGATGGGGGCGTCGATCTGGATGAAGCTGGTATATTGCTGGCTGCCCTGATCGATATTGCGGCCCAGCGACGAGACGATACCCGCGGTCACCGAGTTGGAGAGGCCGAAGGGATTGCCCACCGCCACCACCCAATCGCCGACACGCAGCTTCTTGTCGTCGCCGAATTCCACCATCGGCAGCGGCTTGTCGCTGGTGATTTTGAGCAGGGCGACGTCGGTCGCCGGATCGGTGCCCACCAGCTTGGCGATGAACTCGCGCTTGTCGGGCAAAGTGACAGTGATTTTCTTGCTGGCGTCCACCACATGGTTGTTGGTGACGACATAGCCGCTCTTGTCGATGATGAAGCCCGAGCCCGCGCTCAACGCGCGATGCGGCTGCTGGGGCCGCTGGCCTTGGCCGAACTGGTTGAAAAAGTCCCGGAACGGGGCGGGCACATTTTCCATCTCATTGTCATTGTCGGTGGTTGTGGTTTCCGACTTGATGGTCACCACGGCGGGGCTCACCCGTTCCACCAGATCGGCGAAACTGAAGGGCGCGCTGTTTTCCAGCATGCGCGGGGCGCGCGTGTCGGTGGTGTTGGCCGCCAGCATGGCCGGGGTGCCGGCGGTCTGAATGGCGCGAACCGGCGGCAGAAGCGCGAAGGCGCCGAGGCCGACCAAAACGAAAGCGGCGGCGGTGGCCATGGCGGCGATGCGGCGCTGACGATGCGAGGGTTTGGGAAGGCGCGAAAAAATACCTTGGGTGTGCGGATCGTTCTGCATTGGAGGCTCCTTGAGGCGGGCCAACCCGGCCCTGCCATGGCTTGGTATAGGAGCCTAACATGGCCAGATTACGTCCGAAATATTACAACAATGTAATCTCAAGAGTCCCGGGGGGCAGCCCTTTTGACCACCACCATCGCGACAGCCCCGCCCAGGCCCAGCACCAGGAACGGCGCTAGCCACAAGAGCCAGGTATCGGCCTGAAGCGGCGGCTTCATCAGGATGAAGTCGCCATAGCGCGCCACCAGAAAATCCTCGATCTGAGGATCGCTTTTGCCCTCGGCGATCTGCTGGCGCACCAATTGGCGCACATCGGCGGCAAAAGGCGAGTGGGAGTCATCGACGCTCTCGCCCCGGCAGACCAGGCAGCGCAATTGCCGCTGCAAATTGCGCGCCCGCTGTTCCATGACGGGATCGGAGAAAGTCTCGCCGACCGTGACGGCGGCCACCGCCCGGGGGGCGAGCGGAGACGCGCCCGCGAGAAACAAAAACAGACAGGCAAGAAGAATTTTCATTCCGCCGCCAACGCGGCCACGGCCGCCTTGGCCTCGGGCTCCTTCACCCGGATGCGGCCCCAGAAGCTCAGCATGCCGCCGATAGCCATGATCAATCCACCCACCCAGATCAATGGCGCCAACGGGAAGACATAGGCATGCAGCGCAAAGCGGCCATTGCCGCGGCTATCGCCCAGCGCCAGATACAGATCGCGAAAACCGGTGGTGTGGATGGCGGTATTGTTCATGTCCTGGCCTTCGGCGGGAAAGAAGCGCCGCTCCGGCTTCAGTATGGCCTTGGCTTTGTCGCCATCCATCAACGCGACAAGCGCGCGATCGGCGAAATAGTTGGGACCTTTTACTTCCGTCACGCCGTCGAAGCGCAATGTATAACGCCCCACTGTCATGGTCTGGCCGGGAGCGACCACGGTGAGGGTTTCGCTGCGCCAGGCGGTTGTGCCCGCCACACCCATCAGGGTGATGCCCAGGCCGGCATGGGCTATCGCTGCCGCGAAAGCGCTGGCGCGCGCGCCGCGCCGCTTGCGCGCATCGATGATGGAAGCGCCGATCAGCCAACCCGCCACGGCAAAGGCACATGTCGCGGCGACGCCGCGCGGGCTTACCACCGCCAGCACCACCAAACCGGCAACTGCGGCCAGGCCCAACGCGGGATAGAGCGTCTGCCACGCCGCTTTCAGGTCGCCGCGCTTCCATGTCAGCTGCGGTCCGAACGGCACCAGCATCATCAAGGCGAAGAAAATCGGCGAGAAGGTAAGCGCATAATAGGGAGGGCCCACGGTAATCTTGGAACCACCCAGCGCATCCAGCACCATCGGATAGAGCGTGCCGACAAAGACGCAAGCGCAGGCCGCCACCAGAAATACGTTGTTGAGCAACAATGTGGTCTCGCGGCTGACCGGCTCAAAGGACGCGCTGCCCTTCAGGGTGGGTGCACGCCAGGCGAACAAGGCCAGCGCCCCGCCGACGGCAAAGAAGATCAGCACCATGATGAACAGGCCGCGGGTGGGATCATTGGCGAAGGCATGAACGGAGGTAATCAGCCCCGAGCGCACCAGAAGCGTTCCAAGCAGCGACATGGAGAAGGCGGCGATGGCCAAAAGCAGGCTCCAGGTGCGGAAGGCGCCGCTCTTTTCCGTGGCCAGGGCCGAATGCAGCAGCGCCGTGGCGATCAGCCAGGGCATCAGCGAGGCATTCTCCACCGGATCCCAGGCCCAGAAACCGCCCCAGCCCAGCACATAATAGGCCCACCAGGACCCCAGGGAGATGCCGCAGGTCAGCGCAATCCAGGCGATCAGAATCAAAGGCCGCGCCGCCCGCGCCCAATTGTTCGCGATCGCCGCTTCGCCGACCAGAAGCGCCGCGGCGGCATAGGAGAAGGCGGCGGAAAGCCCGACATAACCCACGTAAAGCATGGGCGGATGCATCGCCAGTCCCGGATCCTGGAGCAAAGGGGTCAGGCCCGCGCCTTCAAACGGCGTGGGGTCCAGGCGCAGGAACGGGTTGGAGGTAAAAAGAATGAAGAGCAGAAACGCGGCCGCAACCAGGCCCTGCACGCCCAGCGCCGCGCTGGTCAGCTGTTCGCCGCCGCGCTTGAACCACGCCACCAGCGCGGCATAAAGCGCCAGCACCAGCACCCACAAAAGCATCGAGCCTTCATGGTTTCCCCATACGCCGCTGATTTTATAGACCAGCGGCTTGAGGGTATGGCTGTTGTTGGCCACCAGCCGAAGCGAGAAATCGGAAGTCACAAAAGCGTAAGTCAAAACTCCGAAGGCCAGCGCCACAAAAACAAAGAGGCCCAGGGCCGAACTGGCCGCCACGCGGCGCGCGACCAAAGCCGGGGCCTTCGCCCCCATCAGGCCCGAAACCGAGAGGACCAGCGACAGCGCCAGTGCAAAGCATAGCGCGACTTGTCCCAGCTCGCCGATCACTTGCTGTTCCTCATTTGGCGCCTTCCTGCCAGCGCCCGCTGCGCTTCAAGGCATCCACCACTTCCGGCGGCATGTATTTCTCGTCATGCTTGGCCAAGACTTCATTGGCGATGAAGATACCACCGGCATTCATCGCACCGGTGGCGACCACGCCCTGCCCCTCGCGGAACAAAGCCGGCAACACGCCATCGAAATTTGCGGGAATGCTGCTCTTGCCGTCGGTGACCCGAAATTGCACTTGCGCACCGGCGCCGTGCTTGAGGCTGCCTTGCTCCACCAACCCGCCCAGCCGGAAGGCGATACCTTCGCCCACCATCTTGGCCGCCACATCGCTGGGGCTGCGGAAATACATGGTGTTCTGTCCCAAGCCGTAAACGATCACCCCGGCCACACCCGCGCCTGCCAGCAACAAGGCGGCGGCGAAAGCCAGGCGGCGCTTTTTCTTAGCGTTCATCTAGTGATGTCCGCCTTTGTGCAGTATCTGCTCGGCGATCCCCGTCTCATAAGCCACACCTTCCGGCGTCAACGCGATCTGGTTGGGCCATTCACACTTGATCAGGCCTTTGCGGCTAAGGGCGTTCCAAACATTTTCATTTTCCAGGCCGGTGGCGTCGCTGGCCGAAACGGTCGCGTCGCCCAGATGAAAATGATCGCCATGGGCATGCGGGAATTGGGTGATGGCGGTATCGCCTTCCGGTGTGGGGTTGGAGGCGCCGGGAATCTGCGCGATGGCCTGCAGCAAGGTGAGGGTGCGCAATTGCAAGGGATTGAGCTTGGACGGATTGGCTTTGGGCGGCATCAAGCGACCTTATTTTGGGGGCGGTCCGGCTCTCGCCTAACGCCCTTATTTTTTGGGGCGGTCCGGCTCTCGCCTAACGCCCCTAACGAAAACGGCCGGGACCATACCGTCCCGGCCGCTTCTAAGCAAAAAGCTAGATGACGCGCCGAATTTTGGCCTCAGGCTAGGAGCGCGGAGCGATGTGGGCAATTAGCCCATGAGCGACCGCGCGACGAACTTGAAAGGCCAAAAGGCAAGCGTCAGCGGTGACGCCAGCCGCCGCCGTGGAAACCCCGTCCACCACCCCAGCCGCGATGACCGCCGCCACCGAAGCCAAAGCCGAAGGAAAGGCTCGGGCCGTAATAGGGGTAATAGCCGCCGTAATAAGGCCGCGGATAATAATAGACCGGCGGGGGCGGCGGACCATAGCCGTAGCCATAGGCCGGAGGCGGCGGCTCGTCATCGTAATAGGCGGCCCGGCGCTGATCCTGATGCATGCAGCCATAATAGGCATCGGCATAATCGGCCTCGACGTTGCGCGCCGCATCGCGCGCATTGTCGGCGCCTATGGCGGTGCCGGCAATCAAGCCCGCGCCCGCGCCGGCGGCGGCGCCCAAACCGGCATTGCCGCCGGCCGCGCCCAAAATCGCACCCAGCGCGGCGCCACCCAAGGTTCCGCCCACCGTGCCGCGCGTCTGCTCGCTGCGCGCCGCTTCGCCCGGCGTGGTGTAGCCGGTGCGCGCCGC
>CBHTTW010000231.1:0-4836 GCA_966096025.1 uncultured Alphaproteobacteria bacterium
ATCTATCTGGGGCTCAAGATCGGGCTCACCTTCGCCACTTCCCTTCCCGCCGCCGTGATCTCCATGGCGTTCCTGGGGCTGTTTTCGGGATCCAACATCCGGGAAAATAATATCGTGCAGACGGTGGCCTCTTCCGCGGGGGCCATGGCGTCGATCATCTTCGTGCTGCCGGGTTTGGTGATTATCGGTTTTTGGACCGGGTTTCCGTTCTGGGTCTGCTTCCTGCTGTCACTGTCGGGCGGCGTGCTGGGGGTGATGTTCACCATTCCCTTGCGCCGCGCGCTGGTGACCCATTCCAGCTTGCCCTATCCCGAAGGTGTGGCAGGTGCCGAAGTGCTGCGCGCCGGATCGGAGGCGCGGGCCGAAAGCAATCCTGAGACGCGGGAAGGCTTGATGGCCATGATTTATGGTTCGCTGGCCTCGGCCGGTCTTTCGATTGCAGCCGCCTTGCGGGTGATTACGGACAGCGCGGAAGGCTTCTTCCGCCTGGGCGCGGGCGCCAGCGGCTACAGTTTTTCCTTTTCACTGGCGCTGATGGGCGCCGGACATCTGGTCGGTATCTCGGTGGGTGTTGCGATGCTGCTCGGCATCGCCATCGCCTGGATGGGCGCGGTGCCGGTGCTGACATCGCTGGCGCCGCAACAGGGAGAATTCGGGGAATTCGTCATTGGCGTATGGCGCACCCAAGTGCGGTTCATCGGTGCCGGCGCGATGGCGGTGGCGGCGATCTGGTCCCTGGGACGCACCATCGGTCCGATCATGGCCGGGTTGGCGCAGGTTGCCGCGCGCAAAGTCGCGGCGGCCCTGGACGACCAGACCGACCGCGATCTCTCCATGCCGGTGATCATCGGGCTGACAGCCGCGTCGCTTTTGGTCTCGACCCTATTGGTCTGGCACTTTGCCGCCGAAGCGGGACTGGGTGGCAGTGCCGTTGGTATCGCGCTCCTGTCCATTCCCATCATGCTGCTGGTCGGTTTTCTTGTCGCCGCCATCTGCGGCTATATGGCGGGCCTGATCGGCTCGTCCAACAGTCCCATCTCCGGCGTCGGCATCCTGGCGGTGGTGGGATGCTCGGTTTCCCTGCTGATCTTTTTCGCCGGCAGTCCCGACAAGGCGCTGGCCGCTGTCGCCCTCTTCATCACCTCCATCCTGTTCGCGGCGGCCTGCAGCTCCAATGACAATCTCCAGGACCTGAAGACCGGGCAATTGGTCGGCGCCGCGCCCTGGCGGCAGCAGGTGGCGCTTCTGGTCGGCGTTGCGGCCTCTGCATTGATCACGCCCTATGTCCTCAATCTGCTGGCCCAGGCCTATGGGTTTGCCGGCGCCGCCAATCTGGGCACCATCACCGCCGAGCCACTGGCGGCGCCACAGGCCAACCTGATCAGCACTCTGGCGCTTAGCGTGATCGGCCATCATCTCGATTGGAATCTGATCGGTACCGGCGCCCTGATCGGTGGCGCCATTGTGGCCCTGGATGAACTCTGCCGCTGGCGCAAATGGCTGCGGTTTCCCCCGCTGGCCGTTGGCCTGGGCATTTATCTGCCCATGTCGGCCACCTTGCCGGTCGTGATCGGTGCCCTGATCGGCTGGCTTTACAACCGCAGCGTCCGCACGCCGCGCTCCGAGCGGCTGGGTGTGCTGGTGGCATCCGGCATGATCGTGGGCGAAAGCCTGTTCGGCGTCATCAATGCCGGGATCATTGTGGCCGCCAATCGTGACGCGCCCCTGGCGCTGATCTCCGCCGGATTTGAATACGCCACCCTGCTTGGCGCTCTTGGCCTCGCCGGTCTTGCCGCCCTGCTCTATGGCTGGCTGCTGCGGCGGACGCGCAGCGCATGAACCGCACCTTGTTCGGCTATCCGCGCGGGCTGGCTTTCCTGTTCGGAACCGAAATGTGGGAGCGCCTGTCCTTTTACGGCATGCGCGCGCTTCTGGTCGGCTATCTGGTCAAATATCTGCTGCTGCCGGGCCGGGTCGAGCAAGTGCTGTTCTATCCGCAGATCAACGGTTTTTTCGAAGCCCTGATGGGGCCGCAGACCCCGCAATCCTTTTCCTCGCTGGTCTACGGCACCTATATGGGCCTGATGTATGCCACGCCGCTGTTGGGCGGCTGGCTGGCCGACAATCATCTGGGCCAGCGCTATACCGTCATACTCGGGATGGTGTTGATGGCTTTCGGCCATTTCATGATGGCGGCGGAATCGCTGCTGTTTCCCGCCCTGCTGCTGCTGATCATCGGCGGCGGCATCTTCAAGCCCAACACCACCGCCCAGGTCGGCCTGATGTATCAAAGCGGCGATCCGCAGCGCGACAGCGCCTATGGGATTTTCTATATCGGCATCAATCTGGGCGCGTTCCTGGCGCCTTTTGTCTGCGGCACCTTGGGCGAGAAGCTGGGCTGGCATTACGGCTTCGCCTCCGCCGGCGTGGGAATTTTGCTGGGCATCGCGATTTATGTTTGGGGCTGGCGCGATCTGCCGCCCGAGCCGATGCGCGCCAAGGCGAAAAATGCGCCGCGACAGCCTCTCACCAAGGAAGAATGGCGCTCGGTGGGAGCGCTGCTGCTGCTGGTCATTCCCCTCACCCTCTACTGGGCGTGCAATGAGCAGCAGGGCAATACGGGAGCCTTGTGGTCGATCGACAATACCGACCGCGCCATCAACCTGTTTGGCTGGCACACGGAAATTCCCTTCACCTGGTTCCAGTCCCTCAACCCCTTCGTGGTTTTCGCTTTCACACCGGGGATTTTGGCGCTGTGGCGCCGGCAGGGCGCGGCTCAGCCCAGTTCGACCATGAAAATGGTCATCGGCTGTTTTCTGATGACGGCGGCCAATCTGTTGATGGCCTGGGTGGCCTGGCAAGGCGGCAAGGCCCATTGGCTGTGGCTGACCAGCTATTTCGTGATCATGACCCTGGGCGAGATCTATCTTTATCCCGTCAGCCTGTCGCTGTTTTCCAAAGTCGCGCCGCTGCGTGTCGCGTCCCTGATGATGGGGATGGTGTTCCTGCCCAACTTCCTGGGCGGCGGCTTTTTGCAAGGCTATCTGGGCACTTTCTGGGACAAGATGGACAAGGCCGGCTTCTTTGTGATGATAGCGGGGCTTGCCACGGTGGCCGGCTTGATGATTTGGGCCTTCGACCGTCCACTCAGGCCGTATTTGAAGGAAAAGACTTAGTGTCCAATAAGGACGACAAATTCGAAACCCGCGCCATCGCCAAGGGCCGCATGAGCGACGCCCATTTCGGCGCCGTGAACACGCCGGTCTATCGCGCCTCCACCATCCTCTATCCCAGCCTGGAAGCGCTGGAGGCCAACGACCAGCCTTACACCTATGGCCGGCGCGGCACGCCTTCCACCCGCAGTTTCGAGGACGCCATCTGTGACCTGGAAGGCGCGTACCGCACCGTCAGCGTCACCTCCGGTGTCCAGGCGATCGGGCTGGCGATTCTGTCGGTGTGCAGTGCCGGCGATCATTTGTTGATGGTCGACAGTTGCTATGAGCCGACCCGCAATTTTTGCGACCGGGCGCTGAGGCGCTGGGGCATCACCACCAGCTATTATCCGCCCGGCGACGACATCACGGCGCATCTTCGGCCCAACACAAGGGCGGTGTTCTGCGAAAGCCCCGGCTCGCTGACCTTTGAGGTTCAGGATATCGCCGCCCTGGTGACGGCGGCGCACGGTCACGACAATGGCCGCGGCGGCGCCTCGGTCCTGATGGATAATACCTGGGCGACGCCGCTTTATTTCCAACCGCTCAAGCATGGGGTGGACCTGTCGATCCAGGCCGTCACCAAATATATCGGCGGTCATGCCGATGTGATGCTGGGCTATGTCAGCGCCAATGAGAGCCATGCCGCGCGGCTGCATCAGCTGCATGGCGACCTGGGGCTTTATGCCAGCGGCGATGATTGCTTTCTGGGTCTGCGCGGCCTGCGCACCCTGAGTGTACGCCTGGCGCGCCATCAGGAGACGGCGCTGGTCCTGGCCCGCTGGCTGCAGGGGCGGCCCGAGGTCGCCCGCATCCTGTACCCGGCGCTGGAAAGCGACCCCTTCCATGCCTTGTGGCGGCAATATTTTTCCGGCGCGTGCGGCCTGTTCGGGATGGTTCTTAAACCGGTACCTCAACCGGCAGTCGCCGCCTTTGTCGATGGGTTGCAGCATTTCGGGATCGGCTATTCCTGGGGCGGGTTTGAAAGCCTGATCGTTCCGGCGCATATCAGGCGCACGGCCAAGCCCTTTTCCGCCGAAGGGCCGGTGCTGAGAATCCATGCCGGCCTGGAAGATGCCGGCGACCTGATCGCCGACCTGGAAAAAGGCCTTGAGCGCCTGAAAAGCAGACCATGACCGACCATCTGACCCATGCCGGCTTTGTTTCGGCGGTGAAATTCAACGACGACGGCCTGGTGCCGGTCATTGCCCAAAGCAAACAGACCGGCGAGGTGCTGATGTTCGCCTGGATGACCAAGGCCACCCTGGAGGAGACCCTGGCCACCGGCCATGTCACCTACTGGTCGCGCTCGCGCCAGAAGGTCTGGAAAAAGGGTGAAACCAGCGGCAACCACCAGCGCCTGGTCGAGGCCTATGTCGATTGCGACGGCGATGTGCTGCTGCTCAAGGTCGACCAGATGGGACCGGCTTGCCACACCGGCGCGCCAAGCTGTTTCTTCCGCAAATTGGACTGATACCAAACGGGTTTGGCCGGGCTATAGTGGCTTGGCCATGCCCGAATTGCCCGCGCCCCGCCCCGTCGCCGCCAAGCCCGACACCCTGACCCCAAAATTCATGGCGGCGGTGATCGCCGGGGTGGTGGTGACCGGCCTGTATTTCGGCCG
>CBHTTW010000232.1:0-4831 GCA_966096025.1 uncultured Alphaproteobacteria bacterium
CGTCGCCATCCTGTTGGGTGCAGCGATCGCGCTGGCACTCGGTGCTTGGCTTTGGAGCGTGACACGGAACGCAACCTCCTCTGGACGCATCATCGGCGCGCTTGCGGCCTTACTCGTTCTTCTCACCGGCCTTTACGGCGTCAGCCGGCTTAACACCGCTGCCGCCGCGCCCGCCGCCCAGACCAGCAAGGGCGAAGCCTATAGCGCCGACAAGCTCGCCGCTCTGCGCGCCGCCAACACGCCGGTCTTTATCGACGCCACCGCAGCCTGGTGCATTACCTGCCTGGTCAACGAAGAGGCGGTGCTGTCGAAGGACAGCGTTAAGGGCGCTTTCGCCGCCAAAAAGATCGTTTACATGGTCGCGGACTGGACCAACCGCAATCCCGATATCACCGCCTTGCTCAAGGAGAATGGCCGTTCCGGCGTGCCGCTCTATCTCTACTACGCCCCAGGCGCCAAGACGCCCGTCATCCTGCCGCAAATCCTCACGGAAAGCGTGGTGCTGGGCGCCTTGGGCGGCTGACCTTTGGCTTAGCGGGCTTAATGCAGCGCCGGTTTCTTGGGGGAGGCACGCGGGCGGGTCAATTCGCCCGCCTTATACTGGCGTTCCCATTCCAGAAACTCTTCCGGCGACAGGCGGTAGCGGTGGCACGCTTCCAGCATGCTGAGGATTCCGGCATGCACGGCGGAAACCACGTCGGCCTTGCGGCGTGGCACCCAGCGCACCGTATAAGTGGGGGGAAGGTTAAACGGGACCACAACGCCACTTGTGGGCGGCACGGTCTGATCGTCGGCATGCTCAGGCGTAAAGTCTTTCATAGGCGGCTCCTTTTTTGCCGCCCCCAGCCCGCGCAGCCTAGGAAATCGCCGTTTAACGACTGGTCAAGAAATTCCCTCGCATTTTAACGATCGCATCAATATTTTTTTGCGTCGGTCGCGGAACCATCTTTGACTTTCTTTTCCGCCTCGACGACGGCGGGATGATCGGGTTTCGGCGCTTCGCTCTCGCGTCCTGTCGGCGCGCCGATGATGTGATTGCCGCCGGAGAAGGACGGCGGGTCGCTGGCGGGAAAACTGTCCTCCATTTGCGCGTCGATTTTCTCTTCCTTGTTTTTCGGCTGCTTGTCGGTGCTGTGATGCTCCGGCATCTTTTCGTGCGGCTTGGTATTGTTGTTGGCGTGCGTGCTCATGGCTGCTCCTTAAGTCGCGGTGGTGAAAATATGGGGGAAGATGCCGACCAGCCCGATGAAGATCAGATAGATCGCGATCAGGTAGTTGAGCAGCCGCGGCAGGATCAAAATCAGGATTCCGAACAGCAAGGCGGCCAGCGGCTGAATGGTGATCACGTCGATATGTGTCATGGGCGGTCCTTAAGCTCTGCGAGCAGAGACAACGCGCCAGCCCGGTTCCCGGGCGCATGAAAAATCCGCATGCTGCCGAAATTCCTTGAAATTGCGGGGTTTGCGCCCGCCTTGGCCGTGTGTTAGTGGCCGCAAATGATCTTCGGCTCTCTGTTTTCCGCCGCTCCCAAACGCAGCGGCAAGATCCTGGTTGCCTTTGCCAGCCAGACCGGCGCCGCCGAGCGCATCGCCTGGCTAAGCGCCAATGCCTTGGCTGCGGCCCCGAATCGGGTGGTCCGGGTGGCGCCCTTGGGCAGCCTCAGCGCGGCGGACCTCGCCGAGGCGGGCACGCTTCTGGTCGTCACCAGCACCTATGGCGCGGGCGAGGCACCGGACACCGCGCGCGCCTTTGTCCGCAAGCAGATGGCGCAGACGCCCCAGCTCAAGGGGCTGACTTATGCCGTGCTGGCGCTGGGGGACATGAAATACGACGCCACTTTCTGCGGTTTCGGCCGTGGCCTGGATCGCTGGCTGGCTTCGGGCAAGGCGCGCCGCCTGTTCGATATCGTCTGCGTCAATGGCGATGACGACGATGCCGCCATGGGCAAATGGGCCCAGCAACTAGGCAAGCTGGGCGCGCAAACCTCGGCGGAAGCGCTGATGCCGGGACCGCCGCGCGACTGGTTCCTGGACGAAAGACGGTTGCTCAATCCCGGCAGCTCGGGCGGCGAGGCCTGGCATATCGGGCTGCGCCCCAAACATTCCGAACAACTCAACTGGACGGCGGGCGATATCGCGGAAATCTGGCCGCGCAACAGCCAGGTCCTGGTCGAGGACTTCCTGGCGCGCCATGATTTGGATGGGGGAAAGAGTTTTCGCTGGCGCGGCCAGTGGACTTTTCTCAGCGATATCATCGCCCATTCCAAACTGCCCCAGCCGCATGAGGTGGAGGGCATTTCG
The DNA here is from genome assembly GCA_966096025.1 of uncultured Alphaproteobacteria bacterium. GTDB lineage: Bacteria > Pseudomonadota > Alphaproteobacteria > Micropepsales > Micropepsaceae > Rhizomicrobium. Next base: position 2,301 of record CBHTTW010000232.1, read on the forward strand.
CTGGAATGGCTGGTGGAGCGGTTGGAGGCTTTTCCCCATCGCGAATATTCCATCGCCTCGCTGCCCCATAGCGGCCGCATGGAGCTGTTGGTGCGCAAGGCGGTCAAGGATGACGGCAGCCTGGGACTGGGCTCCGGCTGGTTGACGCGCGATTGCCTGTCCGGCGGGGTGGTGAAACTCAGGCTGCGGCCCAACCCCAATTTCCATCCCCCCGGTGATGGCCCGCAGCTCTTGATCGGCGCGGGCACCGGCTTTGCCGGCCTGCGCGCCCATCTTCTCTATCGCCAGCAGAAAAAGCTGGGTGATGCCTGGCTGTTGTTCGGCGAGCGCGGCGCGGCGACGGACCTTTACTATGGCGACGACCTCAAAGCCTGGCAGGCGGACGGCACTTTGGCCCGCACCGATCTGGCTTTCTCGCGCGATACCTCGCCCAAGCGCTACGTCCAGCATCTGGTGGCGGAGCAGGGCGCGGAGATCGGCAATTGGGTGCGGGAACGCGGCGCCTCCATCCTGGTATGCGGCGGGCTGGACATGGCAGCTGGGGTGCAGGACGCATTGGTCGCAATTTTGGGCGAAGAAAATCTCGACCAGATGACTCAAGATGGTTTGTATCGGCGCGACATCTACTGAGCCGCGACGCCTGGCTCATCCTTCTGGGATTGTGAGGCGCTCTGGGTCAAATGGTGCAGCATCAGCGCCGCCGCCTTATCGGCATAGCCCGCCTCCAGTGCCGCCAATATCTCCAGATGGTCGTCGATGGCGCTGTGAACCTGCTCCATCGGATAGTCCGATTGGCCGATCAGGAAATCGCGCAACTGGTTCTGGCGCTGAATCGCCTTGAACATGGTGCGGTTGCCGCAGCAGCGCGCCAACTGTTCGTGGAAATCCGCATTGGCGGCATGAAAGGCCACGCCATCGCCGGCGCGCCAGTTTTTCTTGCGGAATTTCTGCAGCAGGGCACGGGTCTTTTCCGCCCAGGCGCGGTCCAGCTTGAATCCCGGCTGCAACAATATCTGCGGCTCCAGCGCGCGGCGGTAGGCATAGCTCTCGTTCAGGATGCGCGAGGCATCGGCGGCGAAGGACCAGCCATTGCCGGGCCTGCGTTCCACCAGCCCCAGCTCCGCCAATTGGCGCAGCACCGTCATCACGGTGCCCAGCCGGGCATCGAAGCGGCGCACGATTTCCTGCTGGGTGAATTGATCGGCCAATTTTCCCGCATGGCGCGCCCGCGCCAAGGCATCGAACAGGCGGCGATCCCGCTCCTCCTCTTCATCGCTATTGTCTTCGATGGCGCCGGGCATTTTGGCCAGGACAAATCCGCGCCCCGCGCGGGTCGCCAGCACGCCCTCCGCCGCCAACAGAGTCAGCGCGCCGCGCACGGGGGTGCGGGAGACGTCGAAGATTTCGCAAAGCTCCAGCTCGACCAGGCGATGGCCGGGTTCGGCCTTCTCATCCTTGAGATGGCGCAGGATGCGGCGCGCCAGATCGGCTTGCAGGCGGCTGGCTTTGAGGCGTTTGGCTGCCATCCAGCGACATTGGTCTTTCGGCGTGAAAAATACAATTGCCGTTCGCCCAAAAGGGCGGCATGCCTTGTTTCGCGGCTGCAATATCGGGCGCGAATTGATCGGCGCGGAACTCGCTCTTAGGATCGCGGCCAACAATAGCCAGAATCAGATTTGGCAGGTTTGGGGGAAATTCATGCAGCAGGCTTCCCGAGCGCTGAGCCGTCGCACTTTGCTGGCGTCGGCTGCGGCTCTACCGATCCTGGCATCCTCGGCGGACGGTCGCAGCCTTTCCGGCACCGTGCCCTGGTCGCCCTTTGCCGGCGAGCCGCCGCGTCCGGTCAATCCACTGGGCTGGTATTTCTTCACGCCCGGCGAAGCGGCAACGATCGAAGCCGTCGTCGATCGTTTCATCCCGGGCGACAATCTTTCGCCCGGCGGCAAGGCGTCCGGCTGCGCCGTCTATATCGACCGCCAGCTTGCCGGGGCTTTCGGCCAGGCCAGCCGACTTTACACCAAGGGGCCCTTCATGCCGGGCCTGCCCACCCAAGGCTATCAGGGCGATCTCACCCCGGCGGGCCGCTATCGCCTCGGCCTGCGCGCACTGGCTGACTACACCAACACCACCTACAAAAAGGATTTCCGCGCCCTGACGGCCGAGCAGCAGGACGAAGTGTTGGCCGGGCTGGATGGCGGCAAGATCACCTTGAAGCTCAAGCCCGGATTCAGCACCAAGGAATTCTTCGAGCTGATGCTGCAGAACACCATGGAAGGCTTCTTCGCCGATCCCCTCTATGGCGGCAACAAGAACATGGCGAGCTGGAAGATGATCGGCTTCCCCGGCGCGCGTTACGATTATCGCGATCATATCGACAAGCATAACCAGCCTTATCCGAACGGTCCGGTTTCGATCTACGGACAGGTTTGATGGCGCGTCTGTTACCGAAGAAGGATGCGGTGATCATCGGGTTGGGCTGGACGGGCTCGATCCTGGCGCAGCAGCTTACCCAGGCCGGACTTAATGTCGTG